>JANLHB010000047.1 GCA_024654625.1 Patescibacteria group bacterium | reverse complement strand
GCGGAGGAGGTGAGATTCGAACTCACGATACCCTTTCGAGTATGACAGTTTTCAAGACTGTTCCATTCAACCACTCTGGCACTCCTCCGTATATTTTTTAAATTGCCACTATGACTTTAGCTCTCGTCAAAACGAGACTAAAATTTAATTCATATCTTGCAAAAAAAGAATACTATTGGTTGAATCCCTGCTTCTTCTCGGCTTTTCTCGCAATGCCGAATATGTAGATTATATCCAATATCGCGGCAGTGTTCACTATAAGAAGAACAATAAACCACCATTTATGCCCAAGGCGAGCCGATTTCCAAAGGGAGATTCCTTTCCACGGCAAGACCCAAAGCATGAAGATAATCAATATCCATGGATTGTTTGCTATAAATAATTCCATAACTAGATGATAATACGAAAATGGAAAAAATTCAACATTATGATAAGATGGCAAGATGCGAACAGATATTGTCCATTCCGGCGCTGAAGAATTAACTTATGAAATAAGAGAGATTGTTGCTATTGCGGATAAGTTAGAAAAGCTCGGGGTAAAAATTCTTTGGGAGAATATAGGGGATCCTGTCGCCAAAGGAGAGAAAATCCCTTCTTGGATTAAGGATATTATTAAAAGTGAGATAGAAAATGATAAAAGTTTCGCCTATTGTCCGACAAAAGGACTGCTTGCAACTCGCGAGTTTCTTGCCGGTAAATGTAATTTAGAAAACGGCGTCAAAATTACAGCCGATGATATTATATTTTTTAATGGTTTAGGAGACGCTATCTCTAAGATATATACTTACTTAAACAGGGAGGCTAGGGTCATAGGTCCTTCGCCGGCTTACTCTACTCATTCTTCGGCAGAGGCGGCTCATGCCGGTTCTCCTCATATCACTTACAATCTTTTGCCTCTAAGGAATTGGCTGCCGGACATAGATGATTTGCGAAACAAGGTTCACTATAATCCATCTATTGCCGGTATTCTTATTATCAACCCGGACAATCCTACAGGAATGGTCTATCCGCGCAAGGTCATTGAAGAGATTGTAAAGATAGCCGAAGATCATGACTTGTTTATAATATCTGATGAAATTTATTCTAATATTTCATACAGTGACGAAGAAGCTGTTTCCCTCGCCAAGGTTATAAATGGCGTACCCGGGATAGCAATGAAGGGAATCTCAAAAGAATTTCCTTGGCCGGGTTCAAGGTGCGGTTGGATTGAAGTATATAACAAAGATAAGGATCAGCTTTTTTCAAGATATGTAAAAACTATTGTTGATGCAAAGATGCTTGAAGTGTGCTCCACAACTCTTCCTCAGCTTGTCATTCCAAAAGTGATGTCTGATCCGCGCTATAAAGAGCAC
The DNA here is from genome assembly GCA_024654625.1 of Patescibacteria group bacterium. Taxonomy (NCBI): domain Bacteria; species Patescibacteria group bacterium. Next base: position 2,021 of record JANLHB010000047.1, on the reverse strand, counting down.
CTTAAAGAGAGAAATAATGAATATCGCAAGCGGGCAGATATTGCTCATAAAATTTTTAATAATGTTTCCGGTATTATAGCTCCGAAGCCTCAAGGCGCATTCTATATGTCGGTTGTCTTTAAAGACGGAGTGTTAAGTAACAATCAGAAATTAAATATAGAAAATGATGGCGCTCGCGCCATGATAGAAGATATAACAAAAAATGTCTTACCTGATAAAAGATTTGCTTATTATCTTATGGGCGCAACCGGTATTTGCGTAGTGCCTCTTTCGGGTTTTAATTCCGATCTTTTTGGCTTTCGTGTAACTTTACTTGAACCGGATGAAGAGAAATTTAAAGAAATTTTCCAAATTATGGCGGATAAGATTAAAGAGTATTTAAAAAGCGCGAGTTAAAAAAAAGATGAAATTATTTAAGAAAATTTTTATTGTTTTGAATATAGTTTTTTTGGCGAGTATATTTTTGGTGCCATACGCTTATTCGGCTGATGAGGCTGTAAAAAAGACTATATATTTTTTTGGCAGGGAAGATTGTAAATATTGCCAGTTGGAAAAAAGTTTTTTTGAGGATTTAAAAAAAGAAAGAAATGATTTTAATCTTATCTATTTTAATGTAGCTGATAAAGCAAACAGAGATAAATTTAACGAACTGGCTGAACTTAAAAATATTTCGAAAGTTACGCCACTTACTTTTATTGGTGGAATGCTAATCCAAGGATTTGATTCAAAAGAGACGACAGGACAGAGGATGATGGAGATATTAGATGACCCATCAATAAAAGAGATCGGGATTGATGAATATATAGCTTCTGGTGGTAAAGGAAGCGTGCTTGAGAGTGGCGGTTCTTGCGGTAGTGATGAAGATGGAATTTTTTGCACTGTTGAATCTCAAGAGGAAAAATTCGTATTTAAACTCCCGTTTTTCGGCCCGGTTGACTTAAGAAGTCTCTCTCTGTTCTCTCTGGCGGCTATCTTAGGTTTTGTAGACGGATTTAATCCGTGCGCTATGGGTGTCCTTATAGCTTTCCTTTTGATCTTGCTTCAGGTTGGCGACAGGAAAAAGATGTGGCAAGTGGCGGGGTTATTTATCTTAGCTGAGTCGGTAATGTATTATCTTATCTTGAATGTTTGGTATAAGACTTGGGATTTTATCGGACTTGATTATATAGTGACGCCTCTTGTGGCGCTTCTTGCCGTGGGGGCCGGCGTATATTTCTTATATAAATATTTTAAAGACGGCAGTAAGCTGACTTGTTCTGTAGAGAGTATAGAGTCACAGCAAAAGAGGGATAGCCGTATTAAGAGGCTGGTGAATTCTCCTTTTACTATAATTACGATTTTTGGTATTTTGGCGATCGCTTTCTCTGTTAATATCATAGAGTTCGCTTGCTCTATCGGTATTCCGCAGGCATTTACAAAGATACTGGAGATTAATAATTTTGGGTTCTTTAAAGTTCAAGGTTACACACTAGTCTATATATTTACATATATGATTGATGACATTATCGTATTCGCGCTTGCTTTGTATGGTTTTGGTAAAATCCACGCTAGTTATAAATACAGCAGACTTTCTGGCTTGATAGGCGGAGTCTTGATGCTTATTTTAGGATTTCTTTTATTGTTTTTTCCGCAAGCGCTTATCTTCTAGTTTCTTGGAGTAGTCGTCGCTTTGTTTGAATCTAAGACAGAAGCCTTCATAGATGAAGAAGGTAATTGAGGCGCGCTGACATTTGGCGCTTTATCTCTATTTTCGCCGGATACAAGTATAAAAAGTGCTCCGCCGACAAAAACAGCAAGGATTAAAATAATCAATGTTAAATCTTTCATATAATATATTATAGCACTATTTTAGGATAGTGTCAAACAAATGTACGCGTCCACCACATATGAGACTCTTTGGCTGGTAATGTCATAACAATATCCCTTAAAGGAGAAATCATGCCAAGCGATTCATGCGGTCTTTTTGTATTGTACCAAAGAAGCCAATCAATAAGCTCCTTGTTAAAACGATTGATGTCGTC
>JANLHB010000046.1 GCA_024654625.1 Patescibacteria group bacterium | reverse complement strand
ATTATCGAAAAGGTTCTAATAATTTATTCAGATATGATAATGCCCCCGACCCAAGGGCTAAAAACTTAAAGACATTTCCTTACCATAAACACCTTGAAGATGGAAATATTACTGAATCAAAACAGATGGAATTAACAGACATTATTAATGAAATTGAGAACCTTTTTATTTCAGAAGATAATGATTGATCCCTATACCGTTCAGGTAATTTTATAAAGGAAAATTTAGATAATCTATTTAGCTCATTAATCCAAAACCGTAAATCTTCTTACCTTTGGAATCCCGACTGAGTCGGACCTTGAAACTACTCCGAGCGGCGCATATGGTGGCTTGCTTCTCTCTTCTATTTTCAGTGTTAATCCGTGTTTTTCCGTGGTTAAGTTTTATCTTTTCCTTTTTGCTTTTTGCTTTTCTCTGCGTTCTTCGCGTCTCCATGTCCTCGGTGCCTTTTGTCCGGGGAAATCCGTGGTTAAATTTTTCTTTCTTTGCGTCTTGGCGGTAAATTATCTATTTGTTTTTCTCTTTTAGTGTCAATTTGTGAAATTCGTGTCCAATGCCTTTTGTCTTGCAAAACAACCCCGCTCTTTTATAATAACCCTGAATAAGAAGATTTGATAAATTTCAAGTCCCAAATGGCAAATCCCAAATAAATCACAACACCAAATGACCAAAATAAAGAATCAAAATAATATGATTTAATTATAGGCTTAGATATTGTAATTTAGCTCCTGCTCCACTGGAGGATGTGTCTTCTGTTGCTAAATTTTTCTTTCTTTGCGTTCTCTGCGACTTCGCGGTGAATAGCTTTTTATCATGCACACATCAATCACTTATCAATACAGAGATGCATCTAACTATAAGGAGTTTGATACAGTAATTATCAGCGGACTACTTTCCTTAAATGGTATTGAGGAATATTTATATGAGAAAGAATACTTTATCCCTTCAGAAATCGGTTTGAAAGATCTTCAGCCGGAAAATCTGAACCAGGATGATCATATCTG
>JANLHB010000045.1 GCA_024654625.1 Patescibacteria group bacterium | reverse complement strand
TACTTTTTTCTGTTTTCTTTTGACTTAAATCTGACATACGATTGAGAAATATTTTGTGCTGAACGCTTTTCGTTCGAGTTTATGCGGAGGCTCTATAGTCTGCTAAACTGAACATTGTTAAGCTCCTTGAGAAAGTAAAAGGAATTAAATCTCTCCTTGACTGTACATTATAATAAGTAAAGTGATTTGTAACAGCTTATTGCCCGTTATTATAAAAGAGCGAGGCTGTTTTGCAAGGCAAAAGAATTCACCGCAGAGACGCTGAGGGCGCAAAGAAAAGCAACAGGAAAAAGATAAAATCTAGCCGCGGAAAAACACGGATTAACACTGAGGTTAAAAGCAAAAAAAAAGACATCGGACACGGATTTCACAGATAGAAACAGAAAAAAAGAAAAGAAAAAACAAGAATATTTGGCTACGGTTATGCTCAGAGGAAAACTGAAAATATAGGTGAAAAGAGGGAGTGCAGGCTCGCCAGATAAACTGGTGAGAAAACTTGTTGGGTAAAAACTATTTATTGTCCAGTTCAATATCTATTAAGATTTTCAGTTTTTTAATATCGTCTATATCCTGCTGTCTGTTTGTCACTTCTTTCATTTTGATCAAATCTTCTTTTGAAACTACAGGACAATTTATTTCCCTTACCGCAAAGATCGTCTTTTCCACTTCTTCATATTTAACGGGAGAATCAACGACCAGATCAACTTCCTCGGTATCACGATAAAAGTTAAGTGCCTTCATGTTTTTATTTTTTATCCAATCATTTCTCGTATTAGAGTCAGCTAATCCCATAGGGTCAACCGGGATCTTACAAGAAAAACCTGATTCCATTAGTGTTGTAATGGCTTTTGCAAGGTTATTGTCTTCCAACTCTAAAATAATATCCAGATCAGCCGTCATGCGAATATGACCGTGAAGATTGACTGCTACTCCGCCTACGATAGCATATCTTACGCCTGTATTATTAAACTCCCTGATGATTTCCTCGTAGAACATTTGTACCTTCCCTGATTGTCTCATTAAAATGATTGGCCTCTTCCAGCCAATTCAGGATCTGTTCTGGTGTCCATGTAAGATTATGTCTCAGTTTTGCTCCTTCAGATTCCCAACCACCAAAATCTATAATGTTTCCTTCGTCATCATATTTTATAGGTAAATCAGTTTTTCCGGATCCTGGCGTGATACCATCATTACTCATTCTATAATTCGTCCTTTTAGGTAATAGGGTAGAGGTAACTAAGCCTCTCCTTGGCCGCATATTTGAATTTGATAAAAGTGTATTATAACGGACTCTTATTCAGGGGTATTATAAAAGAGCGGGGTTATTTTGCAAGGCAAAAGAATTCACCGCAGACGCAAAGAGCGCAAAGAAAAACTGAAAATATAGTAGAAAATAGGAAAGTCAAAAGAGATTTGCCACAGACTTGCACAGACTAAATGCTGAGGTCAAAGGCAAAAAAAAAGGAAAGAGGCAAGGTTCACGCCAAGACGCGAAGAACGCAGAGAAAAGAAACAATAGGCAGTAGACAATTTACAAAATGATAGCAAAGGGTATAAGAAAATTTATCCGTGAAAAAACAGTAAAAAGCAAAAGGAAAGGTAGTGGAATTTACGAGTTACAATATTCAAACCTATAACCAAATCATACTATTTTGTTTCTTTATTTTGGTCATTTGGTATTGCCCGTCCGAACGGATTCATCCGGGCGGGTGATTTATTTGTGATTTGCCATTTGGGACTTGAAATTTATCAAATCTTCTTATTCAGGGTTATTATAAAAGAGTGGGGTTGTTTTGCAATATAAAAGATTCTAAAAAAACAGTTCTTAACGCAGAGTTCGCAGAGTACACAGAGAAAAAAAAGAAATATGGCCACAGACTTACACAGACTAAATGCTGAAGTTAAAGGCAAAAGAAAAAAGGAAAGAAGCAAGGTTCACGCTCCCCGGACAAAAGGCACCGAGGACAAGGCACTAATGAAAAAACAAATAGATTATTCACCGTGAAGTCGCTAAGGACGCAAAAGGAAAGAAAAATTTAGCCACAGATTTTTTCAGATATACTGAAGAAACAGATGCAAAACTACAAGATCTTCTTTCCCGTATTCTTTATTTCCTCTGCAAGCATTCCTCCATCATTAAAGTCCTCCGGGCGGAATGGTATCGGTTCAATCCTGCTGTCTATCTTTCTTCTCAGTGGCACAACCTTCCTGCGATCGTCAAATCTATCACCGGTAAAGGAATCTGAAATAAGAGCGATGTCAATATCACTACTCTCGTGTACTATACCCTTTGCATGAGAGCCAAAAATTATGGCTTCGCTTATCTTAATACCATTCTTTTCCAATTCTTCAATATATCTTTGACTAATTTTTATTATTGGATCTTCTGAGACAACCATTCTTTCATCTCCTTAATCTTAGAAAGATACATTTCTGTGAAACTTTTAGTGCATTTTTTCTTGAAAGCGAACTTTTCATCAGGATACCTTGCTTCCATATTGAAATCTGTTATTGCTTCAAGAAGTTCCAGTTGTTCATCTGTCAGCTTGAGTGATATTTTTTCGGATAGATATACAAGCCGATGGGTATAGGGTGGAGTCTCTCCTGTTTTACTTGCATAGAGAGCCTTAAGAATTTTTTCTATAGTCAAATGTCCGAAAAACAATGAATATGAATAATCTCTTCTTTCGAAGAGATGGTTTGAAACCTTCCAGTCATCTTCAGCTGATTCAAGCCAGAACGAAACAGCCTTTTTATTATCCAAAAGATCCTCCAAGGTTATTGTTAAGTTTATTAATTTGTAAAGTCTTATTTATTAAACATATCAGACTGCATTTTTGAAGGTGTTTATTAATGTGACAAAAGCGAGTTGTAACTACTTCCTGTTCAGGGATATTATAAAAGAGTGGGGTTGTTTTGCAAGACAAAAGGCATTGGACACGAATTTCACAAATTGACAATAAAAGAGAAAAACAAATAGATACTTCACCGCCGAGACGCGAAGAACGCAGAAAAAAGACAAAAAGAAGTTGGCAATAGGCAGTAGGCAATAGCAACAAAACAATAACGAAGTGATATAGAAAGTTTAGCCACAGATTTCCCTGGACAAAAAGCGCCGAGGACTTTTCACTGATAGACGCAGAAGTTAAAAGTCGAAGAGCAAGATTCCAAAGGTAAGAAGATTTACGGTTTTGGATTAATGGGCTAAATAGATTATCTAAATTTTCCTTTATAAAATTACCAGAACGGTATAGGGATTAATCATTATCTTCTGAAATAAAAAGGTTCTCAATTTCATTAATAATGTCTGTTAATTCCATCTGTTTTGATTCAGTAATATTTCCAGCTTCAAGGTGTTTATGGTAAGGAAATGTCTTTAAGTTTTTAGCCCTTGGGTCGGGGGCATTATCATATCTGAATAAATTATTAGAACCTTTTCGATAAT
>JANLHB010000044.1 GCA_024654625.1 Patescibacteria group bacterium | reverse complement strand
CACTAAGATTTATGAGACCTCCGTGGTTCCAGATTCGTCGTGTACTACTGAAGAGTACACGACGCCCAGCACCCTTTAGTGGTGCTTAGGCGAGTCCTGGCAGGCACACATTTTTTCTTAAAGACTCGAGTGTGGTTTAAGATTAAAAAGGTGAGACCTTTTTATTTAAGACCTGCCTCACTTTATTTATTCCTATTTTGTGTTAAGTTCTTGTTATGAAGATAAATAAAAAACCGGAGATAGTTGCGCCGGCGGGCAGTTTTGAGAAACTTAAATATGCTTTTGAATACGGTGCGGACGCAGTGTATTGCGGGATACCTGACTTTTCTTTGCGAGCTAGGATAAATTATTTTGATACGGATGAGATGCTCGAAGGTATAAGATACGCGCATAACCTCGGCAAGAAAGTTTATGTAACGGTGAACATCTTTGCTCATAACGAGCATATTAAAAAGCTCCCTAAGTATCTTGAGATATTTAAAAAGGAATTACCCGACGCTTTCATCGCTTCTGACCCGGGTGTTATCGCGATGATAAAAGAAGTATTACCGAAGGCGAAGATCCACCTCTCCACTCAGGCAAACTGCACCAACTGGCGGGCCGCCAAGCTCTGGTATGACCTTGGAGTGAAGAGAGTTGTCCTTGCGCGTGAAGTCGGTTTGAAAGAGATTAAAGAGATAAGGAAAAATATTCCAGGTCTTGAGATAGAGTCCTTTGTGCATGGCGCGATGTGTATGGCGTATTCCGGAAGGTGTTTCTTGTCGGCGTGGCTTTCAGGGAGGTCTGCAAACTTAGGCGACTGTACTCAAGTCTGCCGATGGAAATATAATCTTGTTGAAGAGAAGAGAGATAACATCCACATACCACTGGAGGAAGACCAGCACGGGAGCTATATCTTGAATTCAAAAGATCTTTGTCTTATAGATTACGTGAAAGATTTAAGAGATGCCGGCGTTGATTCGTTTAAGATTGAAGGGCGGGCAAAGAGTGTGCACTACTTGGCCACGGTCGTGAAGTCTTATAAGAGCGTGATTGACGCGAATTTTTCCAAAGAGTCTATAAAAGAGGCAAAGAAAGAATTGAACAAAAATGTGAATAGAGAATATACGACAGGTTTTCTCTTGGGCAAAGATACTCCCAGTATGCAAAATATGGAGAATAGAAGCGTTGGTTCAGACTGGGAGTTTGCCGGAGAAGTTTTAGAGAAAGTTGAGAATGGCGTTGTCTTGAAAGTGCATAATATGCTTAAGGTTGGCGACAAGGCGGAGATAATCCAACCAAGAGGAGATTTGATAAAGATGAAAGTAAAAAATATCTTCAATAAGAAAAATGGCAAGAAGGCAGACTCTGTACACGGTGGGACGGAAGATTTATTTATCCTTGAAACAAAAGAAGATATTATGCCGATGAGTCTCTTGAGGAGGGAAAATAAAAATATTCACTGTTAACTCGTCTTTATCCACAAAATAAATAGCAGTATAAAATACATTTGGTATAATTATATCAATGGATTTACAGTTATTTTTAGTCTTTACTCATATTATTGGGACAATACTCGGCACAGGCGCTGCCACTTTTGCTGAGATTTTTTATCTTAAAGCAAAACGCGATGGCGTCTTTGAACCGCTTGAAGTTGATTATCTAAAGACTTCTTATTTTGTGTTGAGGGTAGGGTTGTTTATTCTTGTCCTCTCAGGCTTTGGTTTCCTAGTCACACTACGTCTTAATGAATTTGGCGATCCTCTCTTGGGAGTGAAGCTTTGGTCTAAACTTGCTATCGTCCTTATCATTACAGCTAACGCTTTCCTTATACAAGCGAGAAAGATGCCTATGTGGCTAGGGTCTGCCATCTCTATCACTTCTTGGTATACGGCCACCATCTTAGGTCTCTGGAGAGGTATACCATATTCATTTGGGCAGATCGCGGTCTTCTACCTCCTCTCTATTTTTATAGTTTCTTATATCCTTCATGTGATAGATAAAAGAATTTTAAAATCAGTAACAATAAAAAAATAAAATGAGTACTTCACTTTCAATTTTCCTTGCTGTTCATGTCCTTATAGGAGTGCTTGGCGTATTTCTCTTTGGCGGTGTTTCTTTGGGACTTCTCAAGAAGAAGGTTTCTGTAAAAATGCTTAAGGTATTCTCGATTGGAGGTTTGATCTCTTACCTAACAGCATGGGCTTTAGGTGGGCATTATTATATTGTTCATTACGGAAGCAAAGTGAAGCCGATTATTAAAGCCGGAGATATGCCGTGGGCGCATTCTATTGTGATGGAAGCCAAAGAACATGTTTTCCTTTTCCTTCCATTTCTGGCGACTGTATCCGTGGTCTCAATATTCGCTTTAGGTGGGAGTATGGATGAGATGCCCAAGTTTAAAAGAGCGGTAATGCTCGTGTCTTTAATGGCTTTTATTATAGGAATATTAATGGCGCTGGCCGGTATTATAATCTCCGGAGCGGCAACAATCTAATATGTTAGAAAAAAAATTAAAAATTATCGCTTCGTTTACAATAGCCGCCATTATTACGATTTTGTTCATCACCTTTGCCACTATTTTTGGTGAATTTAATAAACCGTTTAAAAATTGGTTGGCCCTCACTTTCGGTCATCATTGGGTTGGTAAAGGGGTGATAGCTGTAGTTATATTCTTCGTAGTCGTTGTGTTGCACTGGGTCGCTTCGCTTAAGATGCACCCCATCGCGATTGATACAAAGGTAAGAAGACTCCTGCTTGTGTTGTTTGCTACCTCAATCCTTTCAACCCTTACTATCATTGGATTTTTCGTTCTCCACTTTATGAAGGTTTTCTAAGAAAAATTTTCTAGTTTGATAACTTCTTGATAATTCAGAAAAATAAAAAACCGCCATATGTGTGTGGACATTACCGAGATCCTATTGACACTTTGTTGTGAGGATGATATATTATTATATAATAATGCCTTTATAATAAAAAAGGGAGGGATAATAATGAAGAGAGAGAAAAAAGGGTGGATTTTTAGATGGGGTGTACTCGGGGAGTGCTGTTCTTTCTACTACACGAGGAAAGGAAAGACCATCGAGGTTCAGTTTTTTGTGGAGAAAGGGAAAATGGTATTCAGGAGATTTCCTGTCTGACGGGAAATCTGGCCATTGGTAAAGGGCACGACCTTTTGGTACGGCCCTTTTTAATTATCTAATTTTTGTAAACAACGCTTGGTTTTCTTACAACTGGTGATGCACATTTTTACTTTCTTATTCAAAATGGATTTCGGTTTTTTGGTTTGTTATCCTTTCTTTAATGAGCGGGTATTTTTCTAGTTCAGGGTCCTCTTTTATTATTCTCTGAGATTCTTCACGCGCCGCTTCTACCATTTTTATATTCTTTATCGCTTCCATGCCGATGTCTGAGATACCCCATTGTTTGCCCCCACCGAGCTCTCCCGGACCACGAAGGGATAAGTCATACTCAGCCAGCTCAAAACCGTTTTTAGACGTCTTTAGGGCTTTTAAACGCTCTGTTGTGGTCTTAGATTTGGAATCTGTAAAGACAAAACAATACGCTTGATGATTGCTCCTCAATACCCTCCCTCTCAGTTGGTGGAGTTGAGCTAGCCCAAATCTATCTGCTCCTTCTATTATTATAATAGTCGCATTTGGCACATTGACTCCAACTTCCACAACGGATGTGGCGACAAGTATGTCAATCTCTCCGTTTGAGAATTTCTGCATTATTTCTTCTTTCTCTTTTGGTTTTAGTTTACTGTGGAGTATTCCTATTTCAAATTCTTGGAAAATATCCTTCTTAAGGCGAACAGCTTCCTCTTTTACTGATTTGACATTAAGAGAAAGCGCTTTGTCCCTAAGCGCATTCGCGCCGGGCGAACCGCCATCGGCGGTATTAGCCAGGTCGGGCTCGCCTGCCTCGGCAGGCAGGTCTATCCTTGGACAGATCACATATACTTGTCTACCATTTTTCAGTTCATCGCGGATTTTTGCATAAGTTCCGGTTCTGTTTACCGGAGAGACTATCTCTGTGATGATCTGCTTCCTGCCAGGCGGCATCTCGTCAAGTATCGTCAGGTCTAAGTCGCTATAGATGGTGAGGGCAAGGGTGCGAGGGATAGGTGTGGCGGTCATAGATAGAAGGTGGGGTGTGACTTCAGCTTTATCGCGAGCAAGTTTCGCTCGTTGAGCGGTGCCAAAGCGATGTTGCTCGTCTATTATCATAAGGGCCGGATTTTTGAGTTTAACCCCTTTTTGGATTAAGGAATGCGTGCCAATCAAAATAGGGACACTGCCGTCCTTTACCCACTTTAGGAGTTGAGTCCGTGATATGTGAGTTGAGTCTTTAGGGTTAGACTTGGAAGGGAATTTCCGGCACTCGCTTCCGGTGATGAGACCAACTTGCGCCCAGACCCCTAGGTGCTTGAAGTAGTCGGTAAAGTTCTTAAAAAGTTGCTGAGCCAGGATCTCAGTCGGCGCCATATAGGCGACTTGAAATCCTGATTCTACCACAGCATAAGAAGCAGTCACTGCTATCAGTGTCTTGCCAGAGCCGACATCTCCTTCAAGAAGGCGCGCCATCGGTTTATCTTTCTTTAGGTCTTCGGTGATTTGCTTTATAGCTTTTAGCTGACCATTTGTCGGTTTAAAAGGAAATTTATTTAAGAATTCGTCTATGTCTTCTTGTTTTGTATCTATGATTATAGATTTATCTTTATCATGAATTGCTCTCGCTCTAAGGTGAGAGAGTTGTATAAAAAAAATTTCTTCAAATGCGAACCTTTTTCTTGCTACGCGAGCATCTTTTTCGTTTTTAGGAGTATGTATATAAACAAGAGATTTTTCAAGAGACGGCAGTTTATATTTTTTTAAAATTTCTGTCGGAATAGGATCACTAATCTCTTTATGCGCACCACTTCTTAAAATCTTCAATATAGAATGATGTAGCCATTTAGATGATACGCCCCTGCTCTCGGGATATATGGGTATTAGCAAGGTTTTCTCCACTGTTTCTTTGTCGGAGAATAGATTTTTTCTATTGTTTAGGTCAGATGATAATTTGTCTTGCGAGGAAAAATCAGGATTAGCTAAATACGCGCCATTCTTCCCTTGTGTTATTTTACCGGAAAGGCAAGTAAAAGACCCTTCTTTTAACATATTTACTATATATGGCTGGTGAAACCATGTAGCCTTTATCTTCCCTGTTTCATCTTCAATAGTTGCTTCCGTCAGAGAGAATCTTTTTTTAAAGGCTCTGTTCTTTTTTATATTTGTTATCTTCCCGCATATTGTCGCCACTTCGCCGGGTATTGCCTCTGTAATCAGTTTGGTTTCTATAAGCTCGCCGTATCTGGAGGGAATGTGGCGGAGTAAATTTTCTACAGTTTTTATATTGAGTTTGCCGAGCGCCTTTTTTTGAGTTTCTTTAAGGCGAAATATCTCGTCAATTGGTGAGTCTAGTTGCATAGTATAATTTAAAGTGTATATTAAAAAGAGAGATAAACCAATGGTTGCCTATTTTTTATAAAAGGAGGTTATCGTATGTGGGAGAAAATATTTTGGATAATATTTATCGGTGCTCTTTCTGTACTATTCTTAGCGATGTGCTTTTCCCCTCATTTTGCGGGAAAGGTGAGAGATTACAATCTTCCAGATAAGGAAGAATAAAATTAAAGGAAATACCAAATTTAAATCCCCGCCGCTCGCAAGTGGTGGGGATTTTTTTATTATTTTTATTTTGAGATTTTAGTAGCGATTTTTTCTACTAGGTGCTTGCCTCTCTTAAGACAGTTAGTGCATATTTTTACTCTTTTTCCTGAGATGAGGGTAGCCCATTGGAGGTTAGGGTAACGTCTTTTTTTGCCGGTAGGGTTAAATTGAGTAGCACGAACACGGTTGCTGTAGCCGCCACCCATTTGTGAACCCTTTTCGCAAATTGGACAAACTTTTGTCATGATGTTTTTTATGTTAGCATAAAAGGATTATTATGCAAGCAGATTTTATCTTTGTTATAGCTATCCTCATAATGTCAGTCGTTATACATGAAGTATCTCATGGCTATGTTGCCGGTATGTTGGGAGATCCGACGGCTAAACTTGCCGGTCGTTTAACCTTAAACCCACTTAAGCATCTGGATTTTATGGGGTCAATTGTTGTACCTACTGTTACTTTTCTTTTGGGTGGTATTATCTTTGGCTGGGCTAAGCCTGTGCCTTATAATCCTTATAATCTAAAAAATCAAAAATGGGGTCCGGCTTTGGTGGGGCTTGCCGGTCCTTTCTCTAATATATCAGTCGCTCTGTTTTTTGGTATTTTGATTCGGTTAAATGCGGGATTTTTATCGTTAGCATTTATAGAAATAGCCGGATATGTGGTGTTTATAAACCTTATATTGGCAATATTTAATTTAATCCCTATCCCGCCACTTGATGGTTCAAAAGTCCTTTTTGCTCTCATTCCATACAAATATAGCTATATTCAAGCTAAAATGGAGAAATACGGTCTTATTTTACTTATCTTTTTCATTTTCTTTCTTTTTAGTTTTATGTTTCCTGTAATTTCCATATTATTTCAGATTATTACAGGTTTTTCTCTGTAGTGATTGTGCAATCCGCCACGGCGGATTGCACAAATTGCGGTTTACAAAATAGTGTGTAGGGATGGTAAATTATAATTAAGATTATGAATAATAAGGTTTATAAAGAGCAGAAAGATATTCAGTTTCCAGTTGGGGCGCATTTTTCTATCGCTAAGGGGTATAAGACTGCCTTTTCTGACGCTGTTTCAGTGGGCGCTTCGGCTATCCAGATTTTTTCTAAAAATCCGATGGCGGCAAAATTCAGGAAGGTGACGGAAAAAGAATCGGAAGAGGTTAAAGAATTTAAAAGCAAAAATAATATAAAATACGCGGTAATTCACGCTTCATATCTATTGAATTTTGCCCGTCCTCTTGAAGAGAATTCTTTCCCCATGAAGTCTTTGGCGGAAGACCTGTGTAACGCCGACAAGCTTGGGGCCGAAGGGGTGGTTCTCCACTCCGGTAAAAGTCTTACTATGGATAAGGGTGAAGCGGAAGATAACTTTGTGGCTAATATAAAAATAGTTCTTGAGAAAACAGCTGGCTTAAAGGCAAAAATTATTATAGAAAATACCGCCAGCCAAGGGACAGAGATGGGTTTCCTTTTGCCTGATTTAGAAAGAGTGTTTAAAAAACTCGGCAAAGATAAAAGAGTAAAGTTCTGCTTTGACACGGCTCACGCTTATGGCGCCGGTTATGACTTGTGGAATACTAAATCAGCAGAAAAAGTGGCAGAAGAGATTGATAAGACTATTGGCATTAAAAATATAGCCTGTATCCATCTTAATGATTCTAAAAAAGAGCTTGGCTCAAGAGTAGACAGGCATGAGGATATCGGCCATGGCACTATCGGCAAAGAAGGGCTTAAGTCTTTTATAAAAGCCATTTTCAAGAAGTCAGATAAACCAGTTCCACTTATCCTTGAAACTCCGCAAGATTTTGAGTCTTATCTAGACCAGATAAAGAAAGTGAAGAATTGGGTAATTTAACAAAAAATTAGAAGTTATCCACAACCGCTCTTTTCATATTCTCCAATTGGTTTAAAATTAAATTGGAGTTTAAAAATAGGGATTCGACGCAAGGCGATGCCACATAACCTCATCTCAAAAAAAGGAGGCAAACCCATTCGCGTTGCACCTTGCGTCGTTTCCCGACCACAAATTAAAGTTCCTTAAAAAATATTATATTACCTCGTACACAAAGGCCTTCCCAACAGAAGGCCTATTTTTTTACTTGGACATCCGATACCCAAGTAGATTAAGATATTGAGATTTTGCCGAACTCTCCGTCGTATCCGGGTTCTATTTTTACTTTGCCTTTTCTTACTTTATCTATGGCGGTTGCTATCTCTCTTCCGCCAACTCTTTCTATCTCTTTGGCGGGATCATTAAGGAGGATATGAAATTCGTTTCCGAGAGATTCAATCAATTTTTTATAAATATCAGTCACCTTTTTAGATTTCACGCCGACTTTTTCAATCGTAGAGATAATTTCAGCAAGAGGTATAGTGTTTTTGTAAGGAATTGCTTTGGCGGGTTTCTTATTTGGTTTCCTGTCGGCTAGCTCATTTATACGGTGAAGCACTCCAATGGTCATCTCCTTGCCGCAAGCCGGGCATATATTACTCGTGGCTAAAGTCGGATCTATGGATACATTACAATTCCTATGACCATCATAGTGATATTTTCCCTCTTCCGGGAAAAATTCTATGGTAGATAAAAATTTTTTCTTATCTTTGCTTTTTATAGCGTTCATTATGCCGTCATATGAAAGTTCGGTATCAAAGATATTGGCCTCCCTGCCTATCTTTTGAAGAGAGTGAGCGTCAGAGTTTGAAATAAGAGAGATATTATCAAGAGAAGATAATCGCCAATTCATCTTTGGATCTGAAGAGAGGCCGGTCTCAATGGCAAAGATTTCGCCTGACATTTCCTCAAAACATTCTTCAATAGAGTCAAAGCCGGACATCGCGCCGAAGATTGAGAACCACGGCGTCCAAGCATGAGCCGGTATCAGGATGGACCCCTTGTCTGCTTTCATAATAATCTTTAAAAGTTCTTTTGAATCAAGCCCAAGTATCGGCCTGCCATCTGACTTTAAGTTTCCTATTTTTGATAATTCTTTATTTATTTTCTCGGCTGATTCTATGCTTGGAGTGAATATAAGATTATGTATCTTTCGCACTTTATCGCCCTTTTTATATATACTGGATATCTCTGTGCCTAATATAAAACGAGTTTGAATTGGAAAATCCCGAGGCTTCCTTTTTTCCAGAACGGTCATAGAGGGAAATTCTTCCAGAGAGGAAGTCTCGGGATTTTTTAGGGTAAAAAGTCCTGGTTCCGCAGGGATTAATTCTTTCTTTATGCTTTTGATCCAAGCTGGGTGAGTAAAGTCGCCTGTTGATATGACATTAATCCCTTTTTTCTTTGCATAGAGCGCTATGTTTGGCAAAGTCATATCTTGTGAGACGGCTCGTGAGTATTTTGAATGGATATGAAGATCGGCGATTATTCGCATATTATTTATGGGACAAGTACGACAGAATCGCCATTTTGTGGAGATGTGGCATTGATGTTGAAGTTGTCTCGTATTTTTTGCACAAGGCTAAGAGATGCTTTCGGTTCACCTTGTGTGACAAAAACTTTTTGAAGCGTGTTTGCGCTATTTTCCACAAAGGCCATTAGGCCGTTTACGTCTGCGTGCGCAGAATAACCGCTCAAGCTTAGAATCTTTGCTTTTATAGCTATTTCCATTCCGAAAATATTTATAGACTTAGCGCCGTCTTGAAGCCTTCTCCCCAGAGAGTTTACTGCTTGGTACCCGGCGATAATAAGAGTATTTCTTTTGTCTCCAAGATATAATTTTTCATGGTGGATTATTCTTCCGCCGTTTGACATGCCAGAGCCGGCAATGATTATCTTTGGCGCCGGTATGTTATTTATAGATTTTGATTCTTGAGAAGATTCCGTGAATCTGAGTCCGGGAAATTTAAAAACATCATCTCCTGAATTTATGATGTATTTCGCTTCTTTATTGTAATACTTTTCATAATGCCTATAGATATCAGTCGCTTTTATCGCAAGCGGAGAGTCCAGGAAGATAGGGACTCGCGGAATTCTTTTGTGTTCAACAAGCTCGTTTATTTCAAAAAGGAGCTCCTGTGTTCTTTCAAGAGAAAAGGCTGGTATTAGAAGCACTCCTCCTGCGCTTACTGTATCCTCAATGGCTCTTTCCAGTTTTAATTTGCGGTAATCTCTCTCTTCGTGTTCTCTGTCTCCATAAGTGCTTTCTATTATTAAGAAATCAGCTCCCTCTATAGCGTCAGTCTTTCTTAAAAGCGGCGCAGGTGAGTTTCCAAGATCGCCTGAGAATACTATCTTTTTGCCATCGGAATAAAATTCAATGATGCTTGAACCGAGTATGTGTCCTGCGTCTTTTAAAATTATTTCAAGATTGCCGATAGGTGTTTTTTTATAATATTCAATACTCTCCCACTTGCTAAGGGCGTTTGATATGTCTTTATCTCCGTAAGGCGGTTTTGTGTTTTCATGTATTGCCTCATGCTCCATTATAGAGAGAGCATCTTCAAGCATAAGTTTTGCCAACTCGCGAGTGGCCGGCGTAGAGAATATATTCCCTTTAAAGCCGTCTTTAACAAGAACCGGTATCCTGCCTATATGGTCCATATGGGCATGAGTGACAATAAGAGCATCTACTTCCTTAGGGTTATATTCAAAAGGAGCGCTATTTTTCTCTTCTCTGTCTTTTGACCCCTGAAACATTCCGCAATCTATAAGTATTTTAGTGTTCTCTTTTCCTGATTTATGCTCAAGAAGATAGTTTGCGCCAGTCACCTCTTGACCTCCTCCGTAGAAATGAAGTTTTAACATAATTTTATTTTAGCAGAAATCAAGATTAATACCAAAAAATAACACAAACATTATATAATTAATGATATAAATTTATTTAGATTGGATAAATAAAAATCCCGCATAAATGGGGGATTTTTAGCGGTCATTTGAGAAGTGAACTCCTAGTGTGTTTCCAAGTGGGTGGAAGCATGTAGCGCCAAGGCGTTATATGACTGATCCTCCCGAAAACAATTATTTGATCTAGAAGTTTATGTTCTCAAACAACCTATTATTATTATAATTCTATCGCGAAAAAAATTCAAGCCGAATTTTTTACTTAGAATAGTTATTTTATCTCATCTTTTGAATAGAGAAAATTGAAATCTATTTTCTGATAGTTAAACAATTCGTCATCTTTAAAGAATCTTTTAACCTCTTCTTCGGCTGTCTCTGTGGAGTCTGAGGCGTGTACAAGATTTGACTGCATACTCATTGAGAAATCTCCTCTGATACTGCCGGCTCCCGCTTCATATCCTTTTGTCGGGCCGACGATTATTCTTGTCGTTGATACTGCGTTTATACCGGAGAGTACCATTATAACTACCGGGCTGGATTTCATATATCTTTTTATCTCAGCAAAGAAGGGCTTGTCTTTATGATGGCAATAATGCTCTTCAAGTATTGCATCTTCAAGTTGGATCATCTTCATACCGATGATTTTTAAACCCTTTCTTTCAAAGCGGCGTATCACTTCACCTAAAAGGTTTCTCTGCAATGTATCAGGCTTCATTATTATTAATGTTTTTTCTTCTTTTGTAGTTTCCATATAAAAATTATTGTATCCTTTTTGGTTTAATTTGCAACTCATTGTCTCTGAAATAACGAGTTCTAAATTATTTGACATATAACCTAGAGCCATTGCTTTTTATTTGTATTGTGCTGATTTCGTCAGTGCGGAGTATCGGTATGTCAAAGTCTTTCAATCTTTCAATTACTTCTTTGTGCGGGTGGCCATAAGTATTATCTTTACCAGCGGATATTATTGCGTAACTTGGATTAGTATATCCTAAGAATATTTCCGAGCTTGATGTTTTGGACCCGTGGTGTCCGACTTTTAATACGTCAGTTTTAAGATTATCTTGATATGCGGAAGCAAGGTAATTTTCTATTTTTTGCGGCGAGTCGGCGGTGAAGAGAAAAGAATTTTCTCCATAAATAAGCCGCGCCACTATTGAAGCATCATTAGTATCCCAACCCTCTACGTCTTGGTTTGGGAATAATATTTCCAAGTAAGCATTTTTATCAAGATTTATCTTCATCCTTTGTCTGGCTTGGATTGTCTGGATATCCTTTTCATTGATGACTTTTTTGAATTCTTTATAGACGTTTGTGTCAGAAGAGACCCCGGGTTCCATCACTAGGTTTACGTCAAAATTTTTTATAACTTCCGGCAGTCCGCCTATGTGATCGGCATCTGGGTGGGTAGCTATCACTATATCAATAGATTTATCATAAAATGGCATTATTTCCCCCAATTCTTCAAGAATTTTTTTATTTTTCCCTCCGTCTATCAGCACTTGATTGCCATTAGGCGTTTCTATGAAGATGGCATCGCCTTGTCCGATGTCCAAGAATGAGACGAGTAATTCGTAGCGCGTTTCGGCGTATACGGCATACCAGACAAAAAACGTGGCTACTAAAAGTATTCCAAGGAAATAGTATTTAAAGTTCTTCTTCAAAATTTGCATTGGCCTAATTATATCATGCGAGGTTAATTTTAATCTTATGTGCAACACTCAGTGTTGCACATTTTACAGACTTTTCTAAACGGTTCACTCCGCCACGGAGTGAACCGTTTAAATCTATGTCAATGTGGCAGGTTGACGAGGTGCTTGGGGGGGGTAAGTATTTGACACTCATTTTAAAACTGTTATTCTAATGTTATGTTAATACCAACTGTTATAGAAAAATCACAATTTGGCGAGAGGGCTTACGACATCTATTCTCGCCTATTAAAAGAGAGGATTATCTTCTTAGCCGGACCTATAAATGACGCTGTGGCCAACACTGTCGTGGCGCAACTTTTGTTCCTTGAATCGGAAGATCCTAAGAAAGATATAAATCTTTATATCAATTCACCCGGAGGTTCTGTTTCCGCCGGACTTGCCATCTATGACACGATGCAACATATAAAATGCGATGTCTCAACAATAGGACTCGGTATCGCCGCTTCAATGGGCGCAACACTTCTTATTGCCGGCGCAAAAGGAAAGCGCTTTATCCTTCCTAATGCGGAGGTGATGCTCCATCAGGTTATGGGCGGAGCAGAAGGGCAGGCTGTTGATGTTGAAATTCAGGCAAGGCAGATTCTTAAAGTAAAAGAGAGGATTAATCAGCTTCTATCGAAGCATACCGGTCAGCCGATTTCAAAGATAGAGAAAGACACTGATCGTGATTTCTATATGAGAGCCGAAGAGGCTCTTGCTTATGGAGTTGTTGATAAAATTATTAAGCCAAAATCTTCAAATAATAAATGAGTTTAAAAAATCCGTTCGCCGGTCGGCGAACGGATTTTTTAAACTGTAGAGGACAGTTTTTTTAGTAAACTGTTCCCTGTCATCTCGGAAGGTTTTTCTATTGAAAGCAGATTTAAGATTGTTGGAGCGACATCTATCAGTATTCCGTCCGTTCTTTTGTATTTTTCTTTTATTTCTTCTTGCGAGAGCGGATTATTTTTTTTAAAATCTTTTCCTATCAGGTAGAAAGGCACAGAGTTTGTTGTATGTTTTGTTCTTTTTTCACCGGTTAATTTGTAGATTTTTTCTTCGGCATTGCCGTGATCGCCGGTTATTATAATGACTCCGCCTATATCTTCTATAGCTTTTGCGACTCGTCCGACTTCCCTGTCAAGTGTTTCCATCGCTTTGATAGTAGCTTCAAAATTGCCGGTATGTCCGACCATATCAGCATTGGCAAAGTTTGCCAGGATGAAATCATATTTTGTGATATTCTCTATAATCGTATCGGCCACCTTATCGGCTGACATTTCAGGCTTGAGTTCAAAACTCGTTGTTTCGGGGGAATTTATAAGTATTCTATTTTCCATTGGAAAAGGCTCTTCCTTTCCGCCATTGAAAAAATAGGTTACATGGGCGTATTTTTCCGTTTCAGCAATATGAATTTGGCTTAATCCTGCATCTGATATCGCTCTTGCCAATGGATACTTATTTTCTATCGGCGGGAAAATGACTGGTAAATTAAAATTTTTATTATATTCCGTCATTGTTGCAAAAAAAAGATTACTAAGATCTTTTCTGGCGAATTTGTCAAAGCTTTTGATTGTAAAAGCTTCAGTGAGTTGCCTGACGCTGTCTTCTCTGAAGTTAAAAAATATGACTGCGTCATTGTCTTTAATTCTGCTATACTCACATGACGATTCATCTTCAGTCTCCAGGCAGGCGGGTCCTATAGATTCATCGGTTATTCCTTTTTCATAATTTTCATTGATGTATGAAGATGCCGATTTAAACTTATCTCCTCTCCCTTCCACAAATAAATTATAAGCCAATTCTGTCTTCTCCCAGTCTCCATCGCGGTCCATTGAATATTTTCTCCCTATTACAGAGGCAATTTTAGCAAAAGGATATTGTTTCTCTATATGGTATTCAAGCTCTTTAAAAAATGAGGAACCTTCTTTTAGTGAGGCGTCTCTTCCGTCAGAGAAAAGGTGCAAGAAAACTCGTTTTATATTTTTTTGCTTAGCGTAATCCAGGAGCGCGTATAAATGGGAAGCATGAGCGTGCACCGAGCCTGATGAAAAAAGTCCCATAAAATGCAAGTTCGTTTTTTTGTCTTCAGGCTGGTTCTCTATATGAGAGACAGCTTTCTTTAGGACTTCATTTTTGAATAAGGATCCGTCATCTATGGCTACTGAAATACGCGGCAAGTGGGTGTAGATGATCTTGCCTGACCCCATTGTCAAGTGGCCGACCTCGCTGTTTCCGGGTTCGTTCCACGGCAGACCTACGGCAGTGCCCGATGCTTGCAACACGGCAAACGGATAATCTCTCTCTACTTCTATGAAGAATGGATGCAGAGCTAATTCCCATGGAGATTCAATGATGTTTGAGCCGACGCCGAAGCCGTCCATTACTATAAGGACTACAGGTTTATATCTTTTGTTTTGATCAGGTATTGGCATTTCCATATTGTTTCTTAAAATATATCATTTTTGGCATAATCTTGCTAATTGATATATGTCGTGATATTGTTAGAATATTGAATACTTATTATTTAACAGTTAACTTTGTATTAAATTCGTTTATTTTTATGTCTATTTATATGAAAAATACAGTATTAATGGAAAATACGAATAAAATACTAAAAATTTATGATATCTTTAAAACTACTGATGGTATTGGCGGGCATTTCCGCTATCATGGGGGTTGGTTTAGGTTACTTTTTAAGGTACTTGATCGCTCTTGGAGAAAAGACTTCCTCCGAAACTAAAGTTAAACAACTTCTTTTAGACGCTAAGACTAAAGCTCAAGAAACTCTTGATGAAGCCAAGAGTAAGGCTGACGCGCTTATAGAATCTGCTAAAAATGAAGAGAAGACAGCCCTTGCTCAAGTCAGAAAGATGGAAGAGAGAATTATAAAAAGAGAAGAGCAGGCGGAAAAGAGGCACACTGTTCTTGAGACTGAGGCAGAAGAGATAAAAGAGAAAGTAAAAAAGATAAATAAAATCAAGGAAGATATTGATAAGCTGGAAGAGGAAAAAAGGAAAGAATTGGAGAAGATAGCCTCTTTGACTGAAGAAGATGCCAAAGAACAGCTTTTGAAAAATATTGAAAAGAAGTATGAAGAGGATTTATTAATAAGAATAAGAAAACTTGAAATTTCAGGCAAGGAAGAGCTTGAGAGAAAAGCTAAAGATATTCTTTCAAGTATTATCCAAAGACTTTCTTCGTCAACCGCTTCTGAGGTTACCACAACAAGCGTTCCTATCCCGTCTGATGATATTAAAGGAAAAATCATCGGTAAAGAAGGTCGTAATATTAGAGCTTTTGAAGCCGCAGCCGGTATTGAGGTTATAGTTGATGATACTCCGGGCACGGTGATTATTTCCGGTTTTGACCCTGTCCGAAGGCATATTGCCAAAACTGCTCTTGAGAGCTTGATCCTTGACGGGCGCATACAGCCTGCGCGTATAGAAGAAATGGTAGAAAACGCCCGCAGGGAGATAGACAAGATAATAAGAGAAAAAGGCGAACAGGCGGCTTATGAAGCGGGTGTCTTTGGAATTGACCCAAGACTATTGTCTGTACTGGGGAGACTTCATTTTAGAACAAGCTATGGGCAAAATGTCTTGCGTCATTCTATAGAGATAGCTCATTTGGCAGGTATGCTCGCTGAAGAATTGGGCGCTAATGTGGCAATAGCCAAAAAAGGAGCGCTTTTCCATGATATAGGCAAGGCTATGGACCATGAAGTTCAAGGTACTCATGTTGAAATAGGAAAACGTATCTTGCAGAAATTTAATATAGAGGAAGATGTTATTAAAGCTATGCAGGCTCATCATGGAGAGTATCCTTACGAAACGCTTGAATCTATCATTGTCCAGACCGCCGACGCTATATCAGGGGCAAGACCGGGTGCAAGGCGTGATACATTAGAAAATTATCTAAAGAGACTTGGAGACCTTGAGAGTATCGCTAACTCTTTCTCGGGCGTTGAGAAATCTTATGCCATACAGGCAGGCAGGGAGATTAGAATTTTCGTTAATCCTCAGGATGTTAGCGATATAGAGGCGCATAAAATGGCTCGTGATATAGCTGATAGGGTTGAAAATGAATTAAAATACCCGGGCGAAATTAAAGTCCACGTAGTCAGAGAGACAAAAGTTATTGAATATGCCAGGTAAAGTCTTCATGACCTGGTAATAAAATGGTATTCCCCACCTGCTATTGCTTGAAATGTGGCTTAATATATAATTATATTGTAAGAAATTAGGTCGAAATTATTAAGATTATTTTTATTAATTTATCGGTATTTTAGGTTAATTAGAAAGAATTTGTTTTCTAACAACTTGATGGCCGATAATATAAGAGTTAAATATATGAATAAAGCAGGTATTGTAGAGATTGTTCATGAGAAATTGGGTGGCACAAAAACACAATCTGAAGATATCGTAGACACAATAATCAATTCAATTATTGATTCGCTTAAGAAAGGAGACGAGGTTTCAATCGCAGGTCTTGGTATCTTTTCTGTAAAGAAAAGAGACGCAAGGACTGCAAGGAATCCTAGAACAGGAGAAACAGTACAGGTTGCCGCTATGAAAGTTCCAAAGTTTAGAGCCGCTAAGGCCCTAAAAGACGCGGTAAAATAACATTTTTCTGCCCTGACACTAATTTTTCAATACTATATATAAAACCATTGCAATGGTTTTCTAATAAAATTTTATTTATTAGTAAAACTTTATTTAGTTGAAATTAGTGTGGGGTAAACTAGAAATACAAAAATCCCTCGCCGGTCGGCAAGGGATTTTTGTATAAGTTTCACGACCAATAACCGATAGTTGTAAGTTCTTTGAAAAATTCAGCAGGATTCATTTTCCTACACCCACAGTAATAACTCCATCAGAACCATTTCCATAATGAAAGTAAGTTCCGTCGGGCGCTGTAACTCCGTCCGAATTTTCTATGAGTGGATTCGGAAAACTTTCTAAAGAATATACAAGCATATACCATTGTTTGTCTCCACCATAACTACGCGAATAATAATAGTAAGCGCCACGTGGCCAATTATTTTGATTGATCGGATCTACTGGGTCTGAGGCGATAAAGCCAGAAAGATCAGTGGTGCTGTCTCTAAGCCAGCGTCCGTCTGAAAGACACTGTGGTCAGTTCAACAAGTAAGTGCAACACTTTGATTAAACAGATAATATCAAAGTGTTATGAAATACAAGCATTTAACGATTGAGGAAAGGGAAAAAATA
>JANLHB010000043.1 GCA_024654625.1 Patescibacteria group bacterium | reverse complement strand
AATAAAAAAGTTCTGGGCATTTGTTATCTGGAACTACCAAGACGAGGCAATCCAAATACTTGAGATTACCCAAAAGGGATTACGCGAAGGAATACAGGCTCTTATCCGTAACAAAGCATGGGGTAATCCGGTAAATACGTATGATCTTGTAGTCAACAAGAAAGGAACAGGACTTACAACAAAATACACCGTTCAACCGAACCCGAAAGAACCAACAGATAAGGCAATAGCTGAAGCGTATAAGAATACTCCTGTCAATCTTGAGGCATTATTTACGGGGCAAGATCCTTTTATGCAGGTCGCAAAAGAAGAAGTTATGATGACTGACGGCGAAAGTGAAAAGTTAGCAGAAGAAGCTCACCAAAACATACCATGATAACACCAACTATAAAAGAGATTTTAGATAAAAAGCCAAGTGAAATAACCGCAACACAAAAGACAGCGATTGAGATCATACTCGAATTCAATCCGAGACTAACACCTGAGGAACGGTTTACGTATCGAGAGAAGTTCAATTTAGGGCCAAAAACAATTAAGCCGTGGTGGCACCATTAACAATTAGAGGTTCCTGCAAGCCCCTTATAGATGTATAAGGGGCAAACCTTCCCGCCTTGTCTATATAAAGGTTTATCCGGGTAGACAAGACGGTGAGGTTTTACCAACAAGGACTCAGCTAAAGTTACTAATTTGTTCTATTAAGTAGAGGTAAAACATGAAATGGTTTAAACACGAAGACACAGCGGGCAATCCTAAAATAGAAATGCTTATGGACGAACATGGACTATTAGGATACGGTTTTTATTTCAGAATACTAGAAATGATAAGCTCAAACATAAAAGAAAACAATAAAAAAGAATGGGGTTATCTTCCCTCCGAATATACTACGGAGTTTATCTGTAGAAAATTCAAATTAGATGAAGAAATTTATTTAAAACTTTTAGAAAGTTGTTTTAAATTAAATTTATTTAGAAAAATAAATAACAAAATCTATTGTGAAAAGATACTTGAAAGAGGGGACGATTATATTGGTAGGATAACCAAAAAAGAAATAAACAAAACTACGAAGAAACTACGGAGTAACTCCGTTTTAACTACTCATATAGAAGAAGAAGTAGAAGAAGATATTAATTTATCTAAAGATAAATTGGTCAAGACCTCTCAGAGAGACGAATTGGTGGAAAAGGTATTGAGCCTGTATCAGAAACATACAGGAAATCTACCGACAGATAAGCACCCCCGGCGTACCGCACACAACATAGTGCAGATTACCAAGACCCTGATAAGGGATATTCGACCTCACTATCCAAGTGACCGTATCGAAGAGCTCACCTGTCAGCTGATTCTTGAGAAAGCCTTTGATTGGTACTTCGGACAGCTTAAAGACGATGTAGAAGTGACGAAACTAGAAACGGTAAAACTGAACATAAAGGCTCGATTTTATGAAAAAACGAGACGAAAATACGTGCCTGATTACCAATTAAACACATCCCCATGATAAGCAAAAATGAGTTTGAATACACCAAAGTCCGTGTTACAAGGCTCGAAAACCAAATATTTGAGTTTGAAAATACGAATCCTATTTACCTTCAATACGAAACTTTTAAGAGATTGCCGTACGATAAACAGCAACAACTGAGAAAAGACTGGCTAAAATACTATGAAGATGTTACAAAAACTTCTATCTGGGCGCTCATGCTGGATAGTCGAGATGCATTAAAGCGTGGCGATATAGCAAGGTGTAAGGCGAATGGTTTAAAAGCCGATGAATACGTATCTACCCTGCCAAAACCAAAGATAGAAGATCCTGAATTTATGGAATATAAGTTGTCGGCCTATTACATGGCTATAAA
>JANLHB010000042.1 GCA_024654625.1 Patescibacteria group bacterium | reverse complement strand
ATAGGTACTCATATAGGTAGGTTTCGGAAGGATATTTAGTCCTGCAAAAATGCCTAATCCTGGTTCCTGGTCATATAATCCCAAATGACTTAGCCTCTTACCTCCTATTAATTTGAAAAATAGCATGGAAAGGCAAGCTTGAATGGATCCAATGACACTTGATTCGGGGAGTTTGCATTCTTTAACGATATCAAGGATTCCGGTTTCTAAAATGTAAGGAATAAAGAAGAATACTCCTGCCACGGGAGTGTCAACTTTAAACGGTTCAAGTTCTGAAAAATCTAGCCCTTCCGCGCGTTCCGGTATGATTTTATTCTTAAGGTCGTTCCAAGTTCTGTATTGGCCCTTCTCTTAAGTTTGACAAAACCTGCATCTTTTAAAACTCGTTCTACTGTTCTCGATGAAATATTAATTCCCGTTTCAGCAAGGCGAAGATAGATATCATTTGTAGAGAGTCCCTGCCGTCTGTACACAATAATCTTATCCTGCACATAAGGCGGTGTTCTCTTTTGTTGCGGGCCTTTACGTATAACAGGAAAAAGTTCTATCTTTCCCGCTTTGGCATCTCTGAGCAAAGAATATATAGTGCTGGTTTTGTAGCCAATATTTCTAGGAATATTACTATCTAATTGCTCAAGTTCAATCCATTCATCAAATTTTTTATTACTGACAATTTCAGGAGAATGCTTTTTAAGTAAAGAGATTATTTTTTTATCCCTAATATCTTTCTTGAAAAACTAAACAGGTTGATGGGGATATTATATAAAAATTTAGAGTTAATTAAATTATTGAGATATTCGAGGACTTTTCTTTCTTCAAAAGAAGAACTAAAAAAATGCTTTCCCTCAATATCCCGTATTAAGTTACCCTTTGTACTTTCAGATTTCTCTTTCATAACACCCTCTTTAAATTCAGAGATCCGGATCTCATGTGAATGCAAAATGAATGAGTCAAATGTCCTAACCCCATTATTATCAGTAAGTAATGTTATTTCTTCCGAGAGCA
>JANLHB010000041.1 GCA_024654625.1 Patescibacteria group bacterium | reverse complement strand
TATAGGCCAATAAAATTTTAAGAATTTCTTAACCCATTTTTCAGAAAAAAAACTCGCAAAAGGATATTTTCTATAAACGTCTTTTATATCCCTTGGGTGAACCAAAAAAGCAAAACCGCCTTGTTTTTTAAAACGAGGTAAACGTCTTATTGATAAATCTCTGAAAGCGTGAAAGATTAAAATTACTGTTTTCACCCTTAAATTATACCCCATTCTGTCCCCTTTAAGCAAAAATAAGTGTTTAAAACATTCTTTTCCATTAAACGACTCAATCCGCCGCGGCGGATTGAGTCGTTTAGATAAAGTATTTTAGTCTCTCTAGCTAGTTAGTATTAGATATATCCTCAATTTCTGACAAGTCATCAATAGAAAGATTCTTTAAAGTCTTATCTTTAATAAATAAAAGTTTATCAGGTTCTATTTTTTTCACAAAATCAATATCATGAGAGATAACCAACAACGCACCTTCATAATCAGAAAGAGCTGAGATTAATTCCTGTATAGTCTCAATATCAAGATTATTTGTAGGTTCATCGAGAATTAATAGATCAATCGGAGAAATAGTTATCATTGCGCAAGCAAGGCGAGCTAGCAT
This sequence comes from Patescibacteria group bacterium, assembly GCA_024654625.1. NCBI lineage: Bacteria > Patescibacteria group bacterium. Next base: position 6,089 of record JANLHB010000041.1, on the reverse strand, counting down.
ACCGCCACTTAATTTTTTTGCTTTCTGATCAACGTCTTGCTGGGTAAAAAATAAATACTGGCCTAAATGTTGTCGTATATCCTCAATAGGAGCATCTGAATATAGTTGCATATTTTCAAGTACTGTTTTTTCAGAGTTTATAACGCTATATTGCTGATCAAAATATACAATTTTTGTCGAATTGTTTATTTTTGCTTCAGGTTGGAAGTGATATGGCCTCATTCCCAAAAGAGCTTTAATGAAAGAAGATTTTCCTGAACCATTTTTTCCAAAAAGCACATATCTATCCCCTACATATTGATCAATTATAATATCCTTAATTAGACACACATCATCTATATATAAAGAGCTCGAGTCTAAAGAGTAAATTTTTTTCTTTTTTGAATCGGTCACAATGGATGCTCTTAGCTTTTTCCTTTTTGGAGTGTGTATTTGTAGTAGATCTTCTTTTGTTTTATCTAATACAGCTTGAAGTTTTTTTGCGTTTTTACCAGCAAAGTCAGACGCTTTGTCAGCAAGATATCCTCGGTCATGTGATGACATACTCTTATCGCTGGCTCGTTTTTTACCTCTCGAAGCGGAATGAGCTTGCCTTTTATCTTCATGCTTTATAGTTTTGTGTAATTTATTTACCTTTTTTCTTAAACTTTCTCTCTGTCTTTCGGCCCCACTCTCTTTTAACTGATTTTCTTTTTTATATTCGTCATATGTTCCTTGAAAATTCCTGATTGAATTATCTTCTACTATCCATAATCTATTTGCTAAATTATCTAAAAACCAAATATCATGAGACACAAAGATGACCGCTCCCTTAAAGTTCCTTAGAAGATTAAGGAGTATCCTGCGTGCGGAATAATCAAGATGATTGGTAGGTTCATCTAGAAGTAGAATATCTGGATTTGATAAAAACCCAATCGCAATCTGTAGTATAGTAAATTCCCCTCCTGATATATCTTTTAAATACACATCTTTAAAAGATTTTTGGAAGTTCTTTTCCAGAAAAATATTAATCTTATGAAGCGACAATTTCTCTTGATCCAAAAATTCTTCAATCGTAATGTCTTTTATATCCTCTGGAATCTGAAGCACCTGTGAGACTAAAGACACCATTCCTCGCACATCTAAAGATCCTGACAAAAGATCAGTGTTACCGCATATTGTCTGCAGGAGACAGGTCTTACCTGACCCATTTGGAGCCAAGATTCCAACTCTATCATTAAGATTTATACCACCAGAAAATTTCTCTATAAGAGTCTTAGAATATCCGATATCTGCATTTGAGAAAGTGATTATCTGTTTTACCTTATTCATGATTTTTTAATTATAATATATATTTGATATTTTTTCTTTAATTGTAATTAAATAAGGGTAGACCGTAGTCTACCCTTATTATAAGCCTCTAGGCTTATACATCGAACTCGCCGCCTTTGACACCTTTTACGAAGGCCTCCCACTCACCGCGAGTGAAAAAGAGGGTGCGTTTGCTGTGGTCTTTGGTGTCTCTCACGGCTACACCCTCAGGCGTTAAAGCGACAGAGACACAGAAGGTTATAATCCTGCTGTAGCTCGATTTCTTGAAAGTCGAATCACTCACTAGAAACATAAATTTCTTTCCCATTGCCAGTTCCTCCCATATGGTTAAATTACTGTATCTATCAATATATCTTTTATGTTAATAGAGATTTCTCCCTAATTGCTTTAAAAGATCTCCTTCTCTACTTTCATAATAACAACCTAGTTCATTTTGTCAATCTGTTCAATTTCTGCCACTTATTGCCCTATTTAAAACCAAAAATATATTAGCGACTACTCTCCCATCGAAATAAATATTTTATTGATCGTCTCTATGAATTTGTCCGGGTTTATGTGTATCTCGTTATGTCCTCCCTCCACTAAGTAGAAATCTTTTACTTTGGCCTTCTTGGCTTGTCGTCTAACCTGACCTACTGGGAAAATTATATCATCTTTATCCACGACAATAGCTACTTTTACACCATTCTTCTGGATATTTCTTAACAGGTGAAATATCTTGAATCTGGATATGCCTATAGCTTCTCTAAAGGCCTGTATCGGGTTTCCTAAAACATATCCAGCAACTCTAAATACATACCTGACATATATCAGAAATTTTCGAGTGGTCTCAATAGTTACTGGCTCAAAAAGGGTCTCCGAGAGGAACCTTTTTACCAGCTTACGAAAGCTGTCATTGTACATCATGCCGCTCGGGTTAACCAAGATTATATTTTTAAATTTCTCAGGTTTTAAATAGGCCGCGATGATAATGTTTATAGCCCCCTCCGAGTGGCCGATAGCGTCCACTCTATTTACCCCTTTTTGATCAAGAAGATTAATAAACGAATGAGCTTTCATATAGCCGCTTGCCGGGAAGCCGTCTTGGTAGCCTTTTATATTATCAAGGTGAGCATAATCGCAAGCAAAAACTCTCCTCCCTGTTATCTTAGCAATAGAAAAAACGACGCTCTTAAGCGCCTCTAGTGTCTCTCCCCAACCGGAAGAAAGGAGGATGGGAGTGGTATTATCATCAAGATTTATATCCACCACCTTAATAAAACCCCCCGGGGATCTTATCTCTTCCCTCTTTAAAAACTGCTCTTCAAATGACGACATGTATACCCCCAATTATACTCCACTTCACAACCTTTAAGCAATCCGCCGCGGCGGATGTGTATGAAAATCCACAGTTTCCCGCCACAACCCAACGGCTATTCTTCCACGACACCCCACTTACCTCTACTTGACTTTAAATTATCTTGGTATATATTAAGTGTATATCAATACGAAAAAGGACCCGAACGGTGTCAGTGCCTAAGGGGCCTTTTTCTTTTTATTTATACTCGATTTTTGATTTAATCTGCGTATTCTCTAAATAATCAAAGAATTCTGAGCCTAAACTCTTATACAAAGAAGAAGCGAACTCTCTATTAGGAAAAAGTATCTTTTTAAATTTGTCTTTTTTCATTAAATAATCAACCATCTTTTTATAATCGCCATCGCCAGATATTAAAAGGAATTTATTAAAATCTTTATTATCGACAAGATTTTTCATTACCTCAAACACAATATCAGTATCAACATTTCCTTTCTTTTTTGCCTTAAGATTTGAATTGTGCTCTTTAAATAAAACGATGAACCCTGCTTTTTGTAGATTATTATAAAGATCTTGTTCTTCTTCTGAAACATATCCTAAAAAATAATATGCTTCCACTACATTATATTTATCTTTCAAATATACCCTTAATCTATTATGATCTACTTTCCATTTGTTTTGAGTAGTTCCAAGATGAAGATTTTGTCCGTCTATAAACGCTAGATTATTCTCTCTTAACATATCCCCCAATTATACCAAAACTATCAAAAAAGAGCTAAGGTTAGGTGTTTAAAACATCCCTCTCAACGGCTCAGTCGGCTGAGCCGTTTAAAAAGATAATATTTTATTTCTTCATCAGCGATAGCATCTTCGCATACCCCTTATTAACATCCTTCGTTCCCTCTTCTATTGTATTTAGTCCATACTTGGCTCTTCTCCTATCAAGATTTTTTCTATCCTGGACCGGCTTTACTACTGCTTTACCATCCTTAAATATAAATTGTGTACCAAATTTCTGCTTCTTGCCTTCAGCTGATAAGATTCTATCCACGAGAAAAGCCAAATTTTTAGGATAAGCCTGCTTGTTTTCTACAGCCTTTTCTAAAAGAGCTAGGCACTTCTTTTGAAATTTTATATCTCTATCAGAGTGTTGTACCAGGAGCCAAAAAGCGTCGGAGGCTCTCTTGCCAACTAGACCAAAGGTGGGCCAACCATATTTTTTAATAATCTCTTTTGATTCTATAATATTTTTAGTATCGCAATTATAAATACGCTTAGCCAATCTCTTATTCTGGCTGTCGTTTATAAACTGCTTTCTTGCTTTCTGGTCCGTCGAAGCCATCTTTAAGATCTTTTGTTGTAATTTCTTATTTTTAATTTTAAAACTCATAATTTTGTTCACTAAATTCTAAAGATTAGATCGCAACTCTTTTGTGTTTTATATTTTTTTATATACCTATTGTAAGCCTCCTTATAATACCTTGTCCAATTGTCCGGATGGCTCTCTGGAATATAACTCTTGCCCCATTTTTTCTTTTCTCTGCTTATTCTTCTTTTATCAGCTTCAGCGAAGTCAACATCAAGATAAATCGTCTTGTCCCATATTTTACTTATTTTGTGCTTCGGATGAAAAAGGAAAATTCCGTCAATAACTAAAATTTTCTTTGACAAATCAAACTCCCTTAATGAGCCGAGGTCATTTTTATCATAATCATAAGTCTTCACCTTTAATATCCCTTTATTTTCTGTTTTGAAATTAGTAACCAACTTTTCAAGTTCGTCATAACGATACCATTTATATTCAAAAACCTGCGATTTATCTTTTGCTCTATCGATCATCTTTTTTCTAACTTTCCAATGATTGATAAAATCATCCAGGTGGATTACTAGCACATCAGGATTTCTCTTGGCGATAAAGTCAGCTACGGTCGTCTTACCGGAACCGGCGTAGCCATCAATAGCTATTATAAGTTTAGCATAATCTTTTGACCAAGCTTGTATATTGTCATTTATCTTCTTGGCTATTCGTTCCGATTTTATCATTCTTATATTATATACGATATTAAAGGTTTTTTAATTCCCTGTATTTTTTTATAGTATCTTTATAACCATCCCTCATATCCAAATCATTAACCTCATCCAATAATACCCATTTATATTCTACATGCTCATCACTGCACTTTATTTCTTCTTCATCTGTAAAGCATTCGTAATTTAGTAAGACAAATTGATAATCAGCGCCACCGGATTCAACTGAGAAAGTCCAAGCATGAACAATACCTCCGACTTTTACTTCATTAAAACCGAGCTCTTCGTTAAGTTCTCTCTTAAGAGTATCTTCCGGTTTTTCGCCAAAATCAATTTTTCCCCCAGGCAGTTCCCACTTCCCCTTACTATCCTTAACAAAAAGTATCTTACCGTCACGATAGATAATAGCCTTAGTAGTTATCCTTTGAATTTGATTATTATTTAACACAAAGAAAATACTTTCTATAGATTATAAAAACTTTTTTCATATGACAGGGTCTGAATTAAGGCATTTCGTAAAGATTCTTCAAGACTTATTTCACGTAAAATAATACCCCCCGAATAACTTCCCCATGTGTCATTTGAGAGACCATATTCTTCTTCGATTACCGTCATGGCATCACAATGCTCCATATTAAGTTCTTTCATTTTTTTCAATATATATTCGGGTACCGTTAATCCACTTGAATACCCAATGTATTCTTTGCCATTTTTTGCAATAATATAACTCCATGCTTCTTCAAAAACCTGTCCATACCTTTCAACCAATCCACTCTCGAGTCCAACGCAAAAATCAGCATTTTTATTATTTCTTTGGCAATCAAGGGCGCGATTTCTTGCCCCGTCAAACGTCTCTTTATTATAGGGTGTTTCAGGAACTCCGGAAGCCGCGTTGTGGGCCACAATCTTCACTTCCTCATTATTGAAAATTTGCTTAAAAACTTTCTCAACAACATCAATTTTTCTTTTACTTTTTGACCCTAAAACAATTTTCATAATATTTTTTGATAAAGTTACTAACTACAATTAAAATTTCTTTTTATATTTTAAGATTTCTTTATACGCAATCTTTAAAAACTCTTCAAAGGTTTTTTCTTGTTTTATTGATTTCTTGTAGATATTTTCTACAAAAGGATCTTTTATGGGCCTTATATTATATAACATTTTATTTTTGATAAACGGCTCAACCGGCTGAGCCGTTTAGATCTCTTTAACTATTCCAAAAGTTCTCCTATTCTCTTTGTCACCACTTGGGCGGATCGCTTCATGTCTTCGTAGGAGTCCACTTGTGGTTCGTGAGGATTGTTTGGCACCACTTCGGGCAGAGAAAACGGTGCACCGGCGGAAATGGGCGGAAATGGGGTCAGCCACCATTCTTTGGTCTTCCAACACCTCTCAGTGTTTGACCAAGCTTAAACTTATCTACCATCTTCCCTATCCATATATTATCACC
>JANLHB010000040.1 GCA_024654625.1 Patescibacteria group bacterium | reverse complement strand
AAAGAAGACGTAGAAAAGATTATTGCAAAAGCAAAGGTTGAAATAATAAAGTGGGTAGCTGGAATGCTTTTAGCGCAAGCAGCGATAGTTGCAACACTTGTCAAACTACTATAAAGCACTTACATAAATAATATACAACCATCCATACAAGCTGCCAAAGAGGATTTGGTAAACCTCAAGGCCGAAACAATAAAATGAATGCTTATTTTCTGGATAGGATAAATAGGAGTTTCATCAGGGGATTATCTTTGCCATTTTTAAAATAAAAGGCTATAATCAGCTTCATTTTTGATTCTGCTTTTTTTTCTTTTCTCCTGTGTTCTTGGCTTCCTTATAGTTATCTTTTTTATCCTTCAATATCCAAATCTTCAATCCGAAAACAGCTCTCTCGATTCTATTACCCCGCATATTAGTTTTCTTAATAATCGAAGAAACCAAGTTTCCTATTTATAAGGTTTATTGGCTGACAGGTTAACAATTTTATATTGCCATATTTGACAAAATCAGTACAATCTACTGGCCATTAAGTTAAGATAAATTTCGTCATACACAGTACGAGAACAAATAAATGAGAATAACTGTCAATTTACCTGAAATAAATATAAAGGAAGACGAAGTAAAATTGCTACTTGCGATAAAACTTCTTGAAGAAGGTTTAGTTTCTTTAGGAAAGGCAGCAGAAGTATCAGGATTTTCTGAAAAAACTTTTGTAGAAATTCTTATACACCGAGGCATACCACCTATAATATACTCCAAACTTAATCTCGAAAAAGAACTAAACAATGCCTGAGAAAGCCATTGTCGACACTTCTAGTCTCATTGCATTAGACAAAATCAAGTTGTTAAATATTCTTTGTAAAATTTATACTGAAGTCATCCTGCCAGAAGCTGTTGTTAAAGAATTCGGCCATCCTGACATTGAATGCTATTTTGTTAAAAAAGTTGAAAGTCCATTAATCAAGCTACTAATTAATGATTTAAATTTAGGTAAAGGAGAATCTGAGGTTTTAGCATTAGCAAATGGAACGAATATGAAAACCATACTAGATGATTTAAAGGCTCGAAAAATTGCCGAAACGTTAGGAATAAATTTCACTGGTACTATAGGAATATTACTTAAAGCTGAAAAGTTAGGATTGATAGAAAGTTCGTATAATAGTGCACAAGAACTAAAAAGTAAGGGTTTTTATGTTTCAGACGAGCTATTAAATAATATTTATCAAATACAGAAAACTTAATCTCCAATTGCACCGAAAAATATTTAACATTACCTTTTTTGGTTCCGTGGTGGCGCTTTCTAACAACAACAAAGAAAAACAATTATAATGAAACCAAAAAACCAAGAGATTATTTAAATAATTAGTGTTGCTTTTTTGCCTTTCTCCTGTTTTCCTGGCCTCCTTATAGTGTTGTCTTAGTTTCTTACTTTGCGTATTCTGTGCCTTTTTGCGGCCCAATCTACCTACACCTCGTAGGTGTAGTTGGTGCTTTTTTGATGCTGCTTTCAAGAACGCAAGCATATTTCCCTTGTTACCAGGCCCATACACCATTGGCAAGCGAAGGATTATGCACTGAGTGCCCGATTGTCCAGTAAACAACTCAAATAATCCTTGTTCCGCTTCCCACTTACTAATCCCATATGCATCATCAGGCCGACACACATCTTTTTCTGTAAAGATTCCGGAATCGCCAAAACCTCTTAAGCTTTTCTTTTCTTCTTTGCCTTTATGATTTGCATTATGATCACCAATCTCTGCATTTACTTTCCCGAACCTCCGACCTCGGCTTTTGCCCCCCCGATCTCCGAAATCTGATATCAGTTCTTCGACTTTCTTTTTCTAACATCAGATCTCGGTGCTTTCATCATTATTTGTATTCTTCACAATTTTGTCCCACTTCAAACCTTTTTCATACCTACACCTCGTAGGTGTAGTTGCGGGCAGGCAAAAAGCGCAAAGCTTGATTACAATTTTTTCTTTCTCACCAGATTTACTGCCTACTGATTACTGAATACTATCTTTCCCTATTTTGTCGCCTTCCTCCTGCATTCCTGGCTTCCTTATAGTTCTTTCTTTTACTACATTACCAATTGGAACCAAATATTTTTCGTATGACATTAGATACCCTTCAAATTTACGAACACCTCACAAGATGTTGCCCGATAAATCCACTTGCTCCTGTACTAATGTTTTCATAACTTTA
>JANLHB010000039.1 GCA_024654625.1 Patescibacteria group bacterium | reverse complement strand
ATGCCCTGTTAGCTCAGTTGGTAGAGCAGCTCCCTCTTAAGGAGATGGTCGGGGGTTCGAATCCCTCACGGGGCACAAAAAACAATGAGACAAATACGGAGTATTTGGCGATTATGTTTTTTAGTCCCGTGAGGGATTCGAAAGCCGGAGTCCGCGAAGCCGTTCTGAAGCGAAGCGAAAGAACGCGGGCCGAGGCAGGGTCGTAAAATTTTATGAAATAAAATATTTATGACCGAATCCCTCACGGGGATTCTAAAGCCGGAGTCCGCCGCGGCGGACGAGACGGGGTCGAGAAATCCGCCCGTGGCGGATATTCGTGACCGAATCCCCATGACAAAAAGCAGTAAAAGTGATTAAATAGTATAGACAAATGCCGGGGTGGTGAAATTGGCAGACACGCCAGCCTTAGGAGCTGGTAGGAGCAATCCTGTGGAGGTTCAAGTCCTCTCCCCGGCACCAGTAATAAGACGAATTAATTTAAAGTAATAATTGCGGGTATGGTTTAGTGGTAGAATACGTCCTTGCCAAGGACGAGTCGGGAGTTCGATTCTCCCTACCCGCATAGACAATAAACCAAAATAATATATCCTCAAGATCTCACCTTACGGAATTTGGATTATCTAAAAAAAGTGCAATATGTGTGTGGACATTACCATTGGCCGTTGACTTTTTATCATTTTTATGTATAATTTTAACAGAAAATAACGTTTCTTTAACATCTAAATAACCTAAAAACTTTCTGCATAAAAGGAGGATGTGATGAAAAACTTTATAAAGAAGATTGGATGGTTTTGGAAAATAACAGCGGCTATATACATAACGCTGTTTATAACAGGATTGTTGTTACTCCCCTACACAAAGACAATCAGTGGAATGACCTTAAACTGGGGGCAGGCACTGCTTCTAACGCTTGTACTCTACACCTTAGTAAGTCTCCGTAGAATAGGGCCAACGGAGCTCGGGGCGAGACTCATCTTTGGAAAACCCGTGAGCAACCTGTCTTCTGGTTTAGTGTTCTCCCCTATTGGGATATGCCAAATCAAAACAGAAACTTGTCTCACGATACAAGACGAGATTCCGGGTGACCCTACTAAGATATTCAGAGGGGATGGTCTTGTTCCCGATGGGCTTTTTCCACCCATACGGGTTCCGTTCGGACCCCCGATGACAGAGGAAGAAATACAAAAATTGGAAATCAGCAGACTAAAACAGCTAATCATCCCTCCTGTAGATGACCCACTTAATGTGAGAATAACCGCGGAGGTTGTATTAGTAATCCGCTGGAAAATCACTGACTATCTCCTCTTCTTAACTACCATTGGTAGTAAGGAGGAATCAATAAGGCAGATAGAAGATAGCGCTGTTGGCTGTGTCTTTAGGGAGGCCGCTAAAATCACGCCGGCTGTAATGTTGGCAAACATTGGGACATACAGTCAAGAGCTCCACATAGAGATCCAAGAACGGATAGACGGGTGGGGGGTAGAGTTGCAAACGGCCCAGATAAAGATGATAAACCTACACCACACACTAAATGACGCTGTCGGAGATGTTCCCGAGGCGACTTTAAAAGCAATTGCTCGCGTAAAAAGCGCGGGAGCAGAAAAAGAGGCGAAGCGTCTCTTAGGTGAAGGCGATGGATCCGCTGAGGAAGCTATTCTCAGAGGAAGGACAAAAGGATTAGTTAATATGAAAAAAGCCCTTGATGTTTCCTCTGATGTTATAATCGGGGCTGAGACAGCAAGAGCTATTACTGCCAACCCTGGACAGAAAACGATAGTGGTTGGTAGCGAAGGCTTCAAAGAAATAATGGCCGTAGGCTCTGCCTTAGGCTTAGGAGAAAAAAGGGATAGGAGGGAGTAATGAATATAGAGCTAATCATCTTTCTAGTCGTCTTGTTGATCCTTTTGACTAAAATATATGCCAGAGGAGCAATTCCGACGGTGCTAAAAGCCGTCAGCGGAAAAAAAGAAACTAGTACAAAAGCAGAGGAGAGAAAAAAGACGGCAATAGAGCGTTTCCGTGAGAGTGCCGGAATTCCATTAAGCTATATCCTGCTTTTTGGGATTCTATTCCACGTTTCATGGGTAAGACCATACCTCACTCACAATTGGATACTAACAGCAATGGCTATTGTTACAATGATGGCCATTGATATGCTTACCGGTGTGACAGCAAAAAGCTGGGAGGAGTCTATTCAGAGAAAAAAGGCTCGATTCCACCTCAACGCTGGACTCACCCTGCTGTTGATCTATATAGTGGCATTAGTGGGTGAGTGGAGCTGGAATACGAAGACAGATCAGACCCCAACGATACCCACATGCGCCAAAAACTATAACTTCTCTAAAGTAAAACCTTCCGGAAAGGTCATAGTTCGGTTCAGGCACGACTGCACAACGAAAGTGACACTCCCTCCTAACGTTGCCTATAGGACACGCCCTAACGCGGATTATAAGATCCGCTTCATAGATGGGGCTGAATTTATAGGCGGACCAGGCAGGCAGGTTTGGCTTGGAGCCAGAAAAGGCCTTTTCCAGGTAATAGGGCTGTCGTCAGGAGGGACTATAGAGATCTTCCTAGAAAAGGCGTAATGTAACACAAAGGCGGTGGGGAAAGTTAATTCCCCACCGCCTATTTTTTTACCCCGTCGCTCGCGAGCGACGGGGTTTTACCCTCCCAAAAGGTCTCACCTTTTTAACCTTAGATTCCTTTCCAGAAATTTATAATAATTCTAATTAGACCAAAGACCCCTACCATTATAAATAGGCCTACTACTCCCCATATAATATGCTGTTTGCCTTGTGCTCTCTTATCTTCATTATCAGCGCCAGCGATAAATTCTATAACCCCGTAAATAAATAACAAAAGAGCGACAGATATCATAAGCCCTATAAAAGGATTTAGAATCTTCACAGCGATGTTATTAATTAGAGTATCTGCGTCAGTAGTTATATGGCTCGCAGCTTGAGCTGTTTTATAAAATAAATTATTCATATTTATATTTTATACTAATCTACATAAAAAGAAAATCCCTCTTTAAAAAAGAGGGATTTTCTTTTTGTTATAAAATTATTTAATTTCTTATGGAAGCTGAGGTATATCAATAGTCCCACCTGTATCAATACCAAAAGTAGAGGCGATAACTCCAACAAGCCCCCATACGGCAACTATTGCAAAAAGGCCGATAACACCATAAATGATAGTATTTCGCGCTTCTTTTCTCTTCTCCTCGTCTGCACCGGCAGTGATATATTTGATAACACCGACGATGAATACAACTAAAGCAATTGCTATAAGCAAAGGAATAACAAGATTAATTATACTACTTATATTATCCAATATACTTTCTATGGTAGCCGCAAACGCTAATGAAGGTGCGAACATTAAACCTACTGGAATGAATTTTTTTAATTTTTGCATATATTTTTTTATTTTTAATTTCTAATTTTACCCCACCTTGGCGAGGTGAACCCATTCTTGGCGGAAAACATCGACCTGTTTATTTATTATTTTAACGACTTAACCGTTGACTCTATCACCATTGCGATGGTCCATGCACCCAAGATAACAGCTGTACCTATAATCGTCCACGTGAAAGTGGAGTGTGCCTTCTTTAACTTCTCTTCACTCCCCCTCGCTGACACATACAAGAAACCGGAATATATGATGAAGACTACCGCAACCATAAAGCCAATTTTCATAACAATCTCGGCAACAGCTTTCACAAGCGCTGAGACAGAATCGACTGCTAATGGATTCTTCAATGAACTGCTTCCACCACTTCCTGTTGTTACCCCTACCTCATCCGAATAAACAAAAAATGGTAAAAATAACGCTAAACTAATAATAGACCAAAAAATCTGCTTGGGCAATAATGTTTTTTTAATTTTGTGGATAAATCCAGTTAGAGATTTTTTTGTTTTTAGTATATTCATATTTATTATTTTTTTATTTATATTACTCTTTTATTTACAAGCTGGTATCTCATTCCAAGGGCCAAAACTCCACGAAGCACTCGCCCCCCAGTTAGTTTTCACAGTAAGCGCTTTTATTATCGTATCAACAATTATCCAGCCTGCAAATGCAACCACAAGCCCTATCACTGCCCATGTTAGATAGTTTTTTCCTTTCTCCAGTTGCCCCGGGTTACCGGCGCCAGTCACCATAAGAATACCTCCCCAGAGGATCATTACAACAGCAAAAGGCATCGCAAGTCCAAGCAATATAAAACTTATAACATTATTAGCAAGAGGAAATATGTGGCAGGCCTTACAGGAAGTACCTCCGCCTAAACCACAAGGTACGATAGATTGACCCGGCGCCCAAGCTGACACAAAAACGGGAATAAAGGTTAGCGAAAATACAAAAAGAAGTATCATTAAACTTAAAATTGAAGGTAAAGAAAATTTCATAAATTATTTTAACAATTTTTCCAGTCGTCCTTCGGCCTGACGGACCGCTTCATATATCCTCATCTTCCCTACTGCAGACGACTCTATCATCTCTTTAAATATGTCGTAGGTCGCCTTAGTGTCCGGTTCTAACCACCCCTTAGACTGAAGAGAAGCTTTATAAAATACAGCCATCTCCGGACTCTTAGCGCCTTCCTTTATAATATCACGGCGAACAGGCGGTAACAACAAATTCTCTTCCACTAATCTAATGGAAGGCGCTGATGAGAGTAAATATGCGGCAGAGAATGCGGCGCTTATGTTCTTAGAGGCTTTTGATACAACTACCGCTTCCATCCTGCCGAAAGTGGCGACCAGACTACCGTCTTTTATCTGGGGCACTAGAGCTGCATCAAAATTAAGATGAGGATTTAGATTCTTTATAACCACAAAATCAGAAGCAAATCCAAAATAATTGGCCAGCCTGCCGGAAGAAAAAAGTCTTCTGGAATCCTCCATCCCTCTGTTCCACACATAGGAATCTTTGGCTGGATCAGAAAATTGATTATAAAACTTCACTGCTGATTCTGCCGGCGGAAGAATCGAATTCCCTTTCTCGTTGAAAATAATTTCTCTGCTCTGTGGATCTACAATACTATTCCCTGTCTGAAGTATCAGCATAGAGACAAGCTCTTTAGCATTTTTAATATTTGAGAATTCACCAAGCGCCGCCCCGGATTGAGTGATATTCCCCGCGTCATCGTAACGACTAAAGATAGGCGCATTCACAAGAAACTCATCCCAGAATTCGGGCGGTATAGAAATACCGGCTCCTTGATACAGATCTTTATTCCAATACATCACGATTGGATCTATTGTAAAAGGGAAACCTATTATACCGGTAGAATTAATAAAAAGTTCCGCCTCAGAAACAAAAGCGTCTTTAAAATCTCGCTCTGTCAGTGTAGAACTATAAGGGGTTATGAAAATTTTATCTTCATGCTTTAAAATTAGGTCTTGAGGGAGAAGCCATAAGTCAGGACCACTAGAGCTTGCAAGCGCGTTTATAAGGTCGTTTTCAAAAGAAGAAGCGGGCTTCTCTATATATTGTATTGAAAAAATATTTTTATTCTGCTCATTTAAAACAGCTATTATGGGTTGCATCGCTTTTTTATCAATAGTGCCCCAAAATACAATATCTGCCTTTTGTGCGCCACCACCTAGTCCAAAACCAGGAATAAGGCCAGAAAACAGCAACACAGCTAAAACAGCCGCGATTACAAAGACTGTTATTAATATGATATTAAATTTACTCATCTTTTTAAAGCTAAACTCAAAAATTTAATTTCTTTAATGGTGGTAATAGAGGGGAATCCTACAGAAATTAAGATTTTTGATTTTAGCAAATTACATTTTTTTAAAAAGTAGCCCATAATGATGTTCTCCTGCAGGAAAGTCATCTTTAAATACGAAACCGGCCTCTAAAAACATTCTTCTCGCATCTTCCGGTTTAAGCTTCAATTGCTTCGGCGGTCCAAGCGGGACATCGCTTTGATCCCATTCAATAATAGCGACTTCCCCACCGCTCTTCAGTACCCTAGAAGCTTCCTTCACCATCACCTCCCTCTTATCAGCTTGAAATAATATATTGGAAAGTAATACAAAATCAGCTATCCCTGAAGAAAGATTTGAGCCGTTCTCCTCATCAAGGTCGCCGCGAACCACTTCTACATTCAGAAGACCTAAAGCCTCGGCTCTAGACTTAGTCGCCTCGAGCATCTCCTTCTGTATATCTAAAGCATAAACCTTACCAATATCCCCGACTTGCTTTGCAAGAGCAACACTCCAGTGCCCGGTACCGCAGCCAAAATCAACAGCAATTATTCCCGGATTAATATCTAATCTCTTTATTATTTGTTCTGGGTTTAAGAACATATTAATCTATATTATAAACTTTTTTCCCACCATTTGGCAATTCATGACCTTAATTAAATTCTCGTTATTTAATCATTTCAAAAATTTAAATGTAGAAAGGATTTGATTGAAAGTGTCTAAATAAAGTTCACTATCATCAGTGCCAATAATCATTTGTAAATCACCAAACGGTAAGATAGTAACTATTTCTTTTCTTCCTCCAAACTCATAAATGTTGCTAGAAATGGAAAGAATTGATTTTGGTAAGAAATGTCTGAATAATCAAATTTACTGTATGCATATTCTTCGTATAATCCCCACTGGACATAATAAACACGCTCATTAAATTTGCGAAAAACCAACCCTTGCTGAATTCTTAATGCTCCTTCTAAACCTGCTTCCTCTCTCTCTTTTGCACTATATTCTCTTGTGGCGATAACTCCCTCAAAACCATTTATAGAAAAAGTTTCAATCTCCTTAAATTTTTTCTCTTCGTAGTATTGAGACATGGATTCTTCCGTGGGAATTTTGCTGAGGTCTTCAGAATAAAATATACTAATCGAAGTCCCCCCCCCTAGACCACTCATAGTTTTTGCTCCCTCTATGCCTTCCATTTGCTTGTTGGTTGAGAAAATCATAGGCGCATTATAACTTGTTATTTGTGGACCACCCCTAAAAACATCCGGCGGTGACTCGTATGACCACCCTAACGGATACCTAACCTTTATCCCATATTCTTCATCTTCATAAACATCCCAATCAGCTGTTTTTGCTTTCAGCTCCTCTAAGTTTGGAATATCATAATGATTATCTTTCGGTTGTGATATATCTGACCGCTGTCCATCTCCTTTATTGTAGTAGATAAAATAACCGACACCAATGGTGATGATTATGAATATGGCTATATAAATATTTTTTTGCATATTTAATTTATTAATAAGCTAATAACCTTAAAAAGAGGAAAGTGCTTCATGTAAGTCAGCGAGCATAAAAGATAATCGTACTGATTGAGAATTCAGATTATTTTGAGAAATGATAAATTGAATATCTTCAATCAATATATTAGCGGTACCTGAATCTATATGTTTACCTGACTGAGCATTAAGCTCATTTATTACGGATTGAAGAATGTTTGTGGTAGTTTCTGTTTTACCCTGACTTAATTTCTTTTCTGCTTGATTTAAACTTTGGATGAGGCTATCCTCAATGCCGTCATTATCAATTAAATTTAATTTCCCGGCAATTTCTACTTTAACTATTATATCCTGAATTGTAACCGTGCGTTCAATTTTAACCGGACTATCTGGCTGACTATTATAATTTATTAGATACTCGGATATAAAGTGCTCCTGAGTTAGGCCGCTCTCAACACTAACAGATGAGTCGCCATCTATATCCCTGCTGTTAAAAGATAACCCATAAGGACCAGTGGCGGTTCCAACAACCTGAAGATTATAAATAGCATTTTCTGGCATGCTGATATACAAATTTTTTATTTCTACGCCTATTTGGCCAGTTTCATCGTTATCTAAACGCTCATGGTAGTAAATAGTGTTAGGGATATCGTTGTAAGTGATTTGAGTAATTGGATCAAAACCGGTTTTCCTGCCTTGGGAATCAATAATAAGCAATTCAGCTGGGGAGGCCAAGGTTATATTAAGAAAGGATAGATCAGTAGCTGGTTCAGGTTTGTATCGACGGAGGCCTAGGATTTTGTCACGATAAACATTATCAGAAAGTCTTGTTGGAGTATTTTCATTAAGCCAAAACGGATCATTAATATACCAACTATCATCGGCCTTACCAGTAGCCACGACAAAATGATTAATATTCGCATCTATATTAAATGTATAAATAATCACCGGTCTTTCATTATCCAAATCATAATTAAGAATATTTTTGCATTCTTCTAAATTCCCTATTGTGCAATCAAAAGTTTCCCAGTCTTTAACAAATGATTCCTTATCAGAAAAATTATCCATCGCTCCCCAAATTATGTTGCCTAATTGCTCAGTAGATGTAACATAGCCGTCTGTTCTATTCAGCCATCGATTTAATGAATGAGGGTTAGTTGGCTCAAGGGTATCAGGGGTCGTATTTGCACCATAATAATTCAGAAGCATTGTTACAGAAGCCAAAGCACACCCTTTTTGATATATTGTATTTGATGTAAGGTCGTAAGTCTCATTCGGCCAATCCGGGTCTTGTGGAGTATTAGTGGTATTTTGGTAATATTTCGGAACATCTAAAATAGGAGGTGATTCCCACCCATCTTGCTTTACCCAAGGGTAATTATCCTGCCCACCGGAGAAAATATAAGGTGTGTCGCAAAATTTATCAAAATTTGAATCATGACACCCTTCTGCGGGCTCGTCAAAACTACCCCAATAGTTTCCGCCGCCAGGAAGCTCATTGTCAAAAAGATTATTGGATTCTCCATAAATAATTACAGAGCTATTAAGAAAATTATTATGATATATTTTATTGTTCGGAGAATAACTAAATAGAAAATCTGAATTTAAGAATGTGTTATCCATGGCAATATTATTCTCAGCATAAAAACCAAATGATATTCCCTTATTATTATTAGAAATAATATTTTTCGAAACAATGCTATTAGAAGAAAACCTAAGGTCGATCCCCTCATAATTATCTGAAATCGTATTTTCTACAATAATATTCTGATCATTATTGTAATAATTCCTAGAAATATAAACAAAAACTCCAATAAAAAAGTTCGAAATATTAAGATTTTTTACTGTAACACCCGTTATTATAGGAAGATAAACACCAAAGCCCGTACCGCTTCCGATTACTGCATAACCATCTCCATCAAGGGTAATTTTAGCATCGTCTATCTGTATTGTCTCATTAACATCAGCGATAAGGGTGCAGGTTTTTGTGGCTGAATCCCAAATCCCAACTGAAGTGCAATCACCTCCTGTGGCGTTATCTTTAATAAATTTAGTGCTTTTTCGAGGTTGTATGAAGATGAGATGAGGATTTGATAAGTCCTGGGTGTAAGTATAGATGCCATCCTCGTTGGTTTTAAATTCCGTAAGATTATGATAATCATCTTGATATTTGTAATAAGTTGTCATAGGCTCAAGACCGAAAAAGATGAGTTGGGTGGAAGTAGATGAAAGAACCGGCTCTATCACGAGCGTTATCATCTCCGGCATTGACTCCATTATTATCTTTATATCTTTAGAACTACCTAGAGAAACATTTAAATACTCACTGTCTGTGATTTCAAAATAGATCCCCTCCCCTGATGTCATACCGGGCATTATTGGTTCTAGTAACGACTCTAGGATCTGAGCATTTACTGAAATAGGCACAACGAAGAAAGCAGTTAAAAATATTATTGAAACTGCTAAATTTGTTATTAGATTGGTTTTCATAAGCTTACATGCTTATTATAAACAGGTTAGCGACGCGATGCTATCCCCGGTTTTTAATTTCATCACTCTTACCCCTTGAGTTTGTCTGCCGAGAAGCGGAATATCAGATAAAGCGGTTCGTATAATTTGCCCTTTCTTAGAAATGGCAATTGCTTCTTCAAACTCCGCCCTTATCACAAGCGCCTTCATTAAAGGACCGGTCTTTTCTGTGACTTTAGAAGTCTTAATGCCTGAACCGCCGCGCTTCTGCACCTTGTATTCATCAGCACTAGTTCTCTTGCCAAAACCATTTTTAGAAAGCACAAGAAGTGATGCGTCTTTGTCGTCTTTCTTTATAACATCAGCGCCAATCAACTCGTCTTTAGGGCGGAGCTTTATAGCGCGCACGCCTCCTGCCGTACGCCCCATCTCGCGCGCATCTGACTCCTTAAACCTCACTGACTGGCCATCCTTGCTTGCCAAAATAATGTCATCTCCTTTTTCTACCAAATATGACCAATTAAGCTCATCGCCTGCCGTAAGCTTTATGGAAATGATTCCGTTTCTCCTTACATCGTGGAAACTCTCGGCATCAACCTTCTTGATAACTCCTTTCTTTGTCACCATCACAAGAGACATTTTCTTCTTTTTCATCTCTCTTGGGAAAGTAAGGACTGACGTTATATTCTCATCAGCGGAAAGAGCCAAGAAATTCATAATAGACTTGCCCTTGCTTGCCCTTTTGCCTTCCGGTATGTCATACATCTTTATCTGAAATGCTTTACCTTTATTCGTAAAGAAAAGAAGATCGTCATGAGTATTGGCTGTTATAAGATTAGTGACAAAATCCTCCTCTTTCGTATCAAGGTCTATAACCCCAGTTCCGCCTCTCTTCTGACGCTTATATTCTGAAGGATCAGTCCTTTTGATATAGCCTCCATGAGTTACCACCAGCACGCACTCTGCTTCAGGGATAAGATCTTCATGGGCGATAATTTTAGCTTGCCCTGAAACTACTTTAGTCTTCCTTTCGTCTCCATAATTTTGCGCAATATCAAGAAGTTCATTTTTAATAACTTTCAATATTTTCTTAGCGTCAGCTAAAAGCGCTTTAAGTTCGGCAATTAATTTATTCTTTTCATCAAGCTCATCTTCAATCTTCTTGCGCTCAAGTCCGGCAAGCGTAGATAACCTCATTTCAAGTATGGCATTGGTCTGAATCTCAGTAAGCTTAAACTGCTTCATAAGCGCCGTTCTTGCTTCATCTCTGTCTTTAGACGATTTAATCGTCTTTATAACAGCATCAATATTATCTAACGCCTTTTTTAATCCTTGAAGAATATGGGCTCTTTCTTCCGCTTTCTTTAAATCAAACTTGGTTCTTCTCTCAACCACCACTTGCCTGTGCAGTATAAAATTCTCAAGCATAGACTTCAGAGAAAGCACCTGCGGAACGCCATCAACAAGCGCAAGCATATTGAAATGATATGCTGTTTCAAGTTCTGTTCTTTTGTATAGATTATTAACCACCTTCTGTGGATGAGTTCCGGCTTTAAGATCTATTGCTATTCTAAGCCCGTCTTTATCAGACTCATCGCGAATATCGCGGATGCCTTCAATCTTTTTATCTTTCACCAAATCTGCCATCTTTATGATAAGCTCTGCCTTGTTTATCTGATACGGAATTGAAGATATGATTATCTGATAAGAGCCCGATTTTACTTCAACGATATCAGTCTCGCCGCGGACGATGATACCGCCTCTTCCGGAAGCATAAGCGTGGTGAATATCTTTAGCATTAAAAATAATTCCTCCGGTAGGAAAATCAGGTCCTTTTACAAACTCTAAAAGATCTTCTGTTGTCGCCTTTGGGTTGTCTATTAATGCTACCGTAGCGCCAATGACTTCTCTTAAGTTGTGAGGCGGAATCTTAGTGGCCATACCAACGGCAATACCCAACGCTCCGTTTATCAAAAGATTAGGTATGGCAGATGGCAATACTTTAGGTTCTTTAAGCGCTCCATCATAATTAGGGACGAAATCAACAGTCTCTTTTTCAATATCTTTTAAAATCTCACCGCTTATCTTGGTCATTTTTGCTTCCGTATAACGCATAGCGGCGGCTGAGTCGCCGTCAATTGAACCGAAATTACCCTGTCCGTCAATTAACCGATATCGCATTGAGAAATCCTGCGCCAACCTTACCATTGCCTCATAAACAGAAGTGTCGCCATGCGGATGATATTTACCTAGAACTTCACCCACCACCATCGCTGACTTACGATATTTAGCATTACTAGCCAAACCTAAACCATGCATAGCGTACAGTATCCTCCTTTGGACAGGTTTCAAGCCGTCTCTGACATCAGGGAGTGCGCGCGTAACAATTACAGACATCGCATAATCAAGATATGACTCGCGCATCTCTTTTACAATATCTCTTGGGACTATTTTCATATTACTAAATTAATTACTTATATATTTTAAACTCAATAACCTGTCTTTAAACACATCGTAAGTTCCGGTAAAACTTTCCATCACCAGAGCAAAAGGCGCCTTTATTTCAACTTTCTTTTCGTTATCTTGAACGGAAGGCAAATCAAAAGTAAAAAACCAAATAATTAGAACCACCGGCATTATTATAGCCATAACGGCTATAAGAATTTTTCGCCGGTATGACTCAGGTGTTTTTTGCAATTCTTCTATTCTTTCCAATAGGCTCATAAAATTACTCGGCGTTTAAAACGATAAACTGCATTTCTTTGCCTTCTAAATCTTTCTTCTTAAGCGTAAGCTTATCAATCGGCTTGCCATTACCGCCCATTTCATTAATAAATTTCTTAAATTCGGTTGATTTACTATCTCCATAATGCATAGGAATAACTATCCGCGGCTCTATCTGAGAAACTATTTTTGAGGCCATTTCGGCATCAATAACAGAATCACCGCCTATGGGAACAAAAAGAATATCAACTTCGCCAATATCTTCTTTTGATTCTCCTCTTAACTCAACTTCTCCAAAATCGCCAAGGTGGCAGATATTCATATTTTCCAAATTTACAACATAAGCAGTATTCATCCCTCTGTCTTTTCCAAACGAAGAATCGTGGTAAGTAAGCACCCCTTTTATATGCGTACCTCCTGACTCATATTCTCCAGGCCCTCTTAATACTACCGCTTTTTTTTCTCCGGCAGTAAAATTCTCCCACCCATTATGGTCTTTATGATTATGGCTTACAAATACCAGATTGGATGCGAATCTGGGCGACTTAAATTTCGATTCTTTTGACGGAGGGTCAAAAACAAGCACAGTCTCACCTGACTGCACCTTGAAACAAGATGAACCATAATAAGTGATTATCATTAGTTTGAATTATAACAAAATCAGGCCTTATTTGCAAAGAAATTTTCAACTAAAGCATCTAACAAAAAACCTTATTTTAAAAGACTTTTTGCCTTCTCAATAATCTCACCGGGGGTAAAATGCGCCTTTATCATATAACCATCAGCGCCTAAAGAAAGGCTTCTATCTTGATCTTCTTTTTGACCAAGATTGCTTAAAATAAGCACTGGTATATTTTTTGTCCTATCATCATTTTTCAGTATCTCAAGTATTTTAAATCCGTCTATATCAGGCAACATAAGGTCAAGAAGCACTAGACGAGGAATACCTCCTTTTATTTTATTAAAAGCTTCCGCTCCATTTCCGGCAACTTCCACCTTAAATTCCTGGCTTAATTTTTTAAAAAGAAGACCGCTTAAAAATTTATCATCTTCAACAAGCAAAATGTAATTCCCCAAATCTGCTATTTTATCACTTGAAAGTTCTTCTTTTACGGCATGTTTTTCATTTGCGGCATCTTTGCTATCTGGACCATTAAAATTAATATCTTTTACTTCACTACCTTCACCTATCTGTTTAGAGACTTTTTCTAAAACTTCCTGCGGTGTAAATTCAACCTTTATCAGATAATCTTTCACCCCGAGCGCAAGGGCCTTATCAATCTCAACAGGCTGGCCTGAATTAGATATAATAATGACTGGCAATGTCTTGATAATGCCGCTTTCGCTTAGATTCTCAAGCACATCAAACCCGCTCACTTCCGGCATAAGAATATCAAGAAGCACAAGGTCAGGCTTTTCTTCGCTTATTTTCGCAAGTCCTTCTTTGCCGTTATGAGCCTCTTTAACTCTATATCCGGCGCCGACAAGCTTTTCTCTAAGCAGGCCTGATAAAGTCTTTTCGTCTTCAATTATAAGAATATATTTCTGGGGCATATTTATCAGTTGATTAATTTTTTAATTATATTATTAACTATAATTGCTTTATCTATTAATTACAAGTGTGATTTATTATTTATCGGCAATCTTACAAAGAATGTTGCGCCTTCATCTAGTACAGATTCAAACCATATTCTGCCATTGTGTTTTTCAACAATATTCTTAGCGATATAAAGCCCTAATCCGGAACCGTCTGTATGCTTTTGCCTGGCATTGCTTCCCCTGAAAAATCTTTTAAACATACTGTCCTTCTCCGTATCAGGAATCCCGATTCCGGTATCTTTAATCTTTACTTCAATATCATCTTCTATAACACTCGTTTCAACAATAACTTTTCCTCCTTCCCCCGTATATTTTATTGCATTTTCTATCAGATTTTCCAAGACAATATAGATCTTCTCATCATCTATATTTATTACCGGCATATCAGAAGTCTTTATATAGTCCAAATGTACGCCTTTTTTATCAGCTTTGATACTAAGGCTTGAAATAATTTTCTCTATCATCGCGTCTAATTTTACAGGGGAAAATTTAAGAGCAAATCTGCCTTCTTCAATACGAGACACATTTAAAAGGTCCGCAATAAGCGCGACCATTCTATCGTTAGCAATATTGCCTTCAGTAAGCGCTTTTTTCTGCTCTTCATTTAATTTGCCAAAATCCCCATCCATAAGCATTTGCATAGTCCACTTAATGGCAGACAAAGGCGTCCTTAGTTGATGTGCCGCGATAGATATAAATTCTGATTTAGCTTTCTCAACCTCTTTAAATATTCTCATATCTTTAGATACCACAACAATACCGGAAATATTGTCATTTTCACTCTTGATAACCGATGCCGATATGCTTACAGGGATATCTTCCCCGCCCTTAGACTTAAGAGGAATCTCAATATCTTTTATAAACCCTTTCTCTAAAAGTTTCTTAAGTCCGGCACCCATAAATATAGCCTGAGCCGCTTCAACGCCTATTACCTTCTCTGCTTGGATACCTATCAACTCTTCGGCTTTGTATCCCAAAAGATCAAGCGTGGCTTGATTAACTTTAGTGATTTTGGCATCAGGACTTAAGACGACAAGACTATCCCCCATAGAACGAATTATATTCTCAGGAAATGTTCTTGCTTCTATAAGGTTATCTGTCATCTTATTGAAATTCTCCGCTAATATTCCTATCTCATCTTTAGCGTCTATGTTCGCTCTCACTTCAAGATCACCGTCGGATATTCTCTTGGAAACAGCTGTTAACGACTCTATCGGCTCAGTAAGTTGTCCGGAAAAATATAATCCAAAAAATAAAATAATTATAACCGTAAGCGGAACTATTGTTATTAGATTATTCTCAAGATTAGACAAAGGCTGGAAAACCTCCTCTCTTACTTTCTCTATCAACACAACCCACTCCCTGTCAGCAATACATATAGATACGCCTACAACCTCTTCATCTTTATAATTATTATAAATACCTGTAAAATCCTCTCCTTTCTCAAAACAATTATTCACCGGAATAGTATCAATATCCATGCCTGAGTAATGATCATCGCCTGCTTCATGGCTAGCGCCCCCCGGATGGACGAACATTCTTTTATTCCGATCAACAATATAAACCTCAGAATTATTTCTTTCTATGCCGGCAATGCCATTCCCACCGCTATTATTGCCTACATTACTGGACAGTATATGTTGGATTTTCTCTATATCAAAAATATTAATAATAACGCCTATCAATTCTCCCGTCTCCTTATCAGTCAATGGAGCAGACACAATCAAAGATTCGCTGACTTTATCAAAATGACCATGATTTATTTCCAATTCAGATATATAAATACCCTTTGTTCCTTTCAAAAAATAATTATCATTAGATTCGTCAGCGCCTATCTCCTTATCATCCGTAGAAGCTATAACTTTCCCGTTATGATCAGTGATGATGATACCAAGTATAGTATCATCAAGAGTTTTTTTATTCTTAATCAGATGATTATTAAGCTCTGATACGGCCTCAATTGATTCTTCTTCCGTTATTTCTTTCACTTTATCTCTTATAAAGCCGTCTGATGAAAAATCAAGAGTCCTAGACTCCACAGACTCAACATAAGCAAACACTTGCCCCTTGACAGACTGCGATACAAAAGATAGGTCGTCAAAAACTTGCTGATGAAGATTATTCTTGGCGCTGTTGAAAATAAAATAGTTAGTGGCAAGCAAAGGCAATACAGAAATAGAGATTATAAAAAGTATCATCTTGGTGCTGATTCTTGCGTAGATCGGGATCTCCCCAAAAACTATTTTGAATCCAGAACCTTTATATTCTTTTCCCTTGGGGACCTGCTTAAATAAATTACTGACAAGGCCGATAAAAATAACAAAGAAAGAGACGAAAATAACAAAATTAAAATACCACCATAAAACATTCCAATAATCATAGAAAAATGGAATTATGGCGGAATTAATCAGTATAGAAAAACCTATGATCAAATTCCATATAAGATTGCTGGTGCTGTCTCTGTATTTATATAATAAAAGTATCAATGAACCTAACAATAAAACACCTGTCGCCCCTATAAAAAAGCGGGCATTATGTTCAAGAGTCTCTGCAACTCCAGGAGAAAATACAAGGAAGATAAATATCGCCGGCAAACCAAAAAATACCCAAAAAAATATTTTTCTTCTATATTGATATATTTTTGCATCAAGAGTCACTGGCGGCAAAATAAAACCTAAAAGGAAAAGTGACCCCAGGAAAAGCCCATAATGCTCAGTCACTTCAAAAACATCTTCAATAAGAAACTGAAAATTCGCAGTGGATAATATATTTAAGAAAAATACAAAACCAAAAACATAAAAAGCTAAAGTTATAATAAATATCCTGGCATCATGATTCTTCTTGTATATCTGATACGCAAAATAGGAGACTATAAAAGCCATCATGCAAATTAAGATCACAACAATAGACCGAACTACCGGACTATAAAAAATCTCTTTTGAAAATGGACTATTAAGAAGTATAAGAAAACCCAGAAATGGCATTAAAAATGAAACAAATGCGACTACCGCTTTTCTTAAAATCTGTATGAACATAATTATGTTGATTATACAATATAAAAACTCGCGATAAAAATAAAAACTGGGTATAAAGAAAAACTGCCGTATTAAAATACGGCAGTTTTTCTAAATTCTGGTGGGCATGGAAGGGATCGAACCTTCGGCCTCTTCATTATCAGTGAAGTGCTCTACCACTGAGCTACATGCCCATATCGTACGATTTCTAATTCTAATGCACAACTTATTTTATAACAGAAAAATGGGATTATTACAAACAAAAGCAGCCCCGTCACTTTCAAGCGACAGGGCTGCTTAATTTTAAAATTCACTATTGGCTAGTGGCTAACCACTAATAGCTAAAACTTATTATTCTTTCTTTTGTTCCGTTCTAAGCCGAGACTTAAAGCTCATCGGCCAACACTCTATCCGCCAGAGGCGGAAAATCAACCTAATCAATCAAGCACATAATAAATTATGAACTCAACAAGATTTAATGAATATAATCCACGACCAGCTTCCGCTAGCCGTGCCTTGTTACGACTTCGTCCCTGTCACCGAACTTACCTTAATCCGCCATAAAGACGAACTTCGGGCACTCCCGGCTCCCTTGACGTGACGGGCGATTATCTTCGTTAAACTACGAATTTATGTTCCCACCGTACGGACGGATTTCCCGTATACGGCGAGCTCTAATGCATATGTTGTTTCAAGGTATACAACTTCTTCAAACCAGATTCTTTGAGGTGTTCACCCTTCTCAATCAAAGAAAACATTTTACAGAATATATCAAAGTCCTTCTTTTTTGAAGGAAACTTCAATTTATATTTCTGAAAAAATGGAATTATGATCGATCGGATATCATTTCTATTATAAACTTCGTATCTATAACAGTTTTGATGATTAGGTCGTGTATCTTTTTGAAAATACACACTTCCACAACCAAAAAAATCTTTTAATTGATACAAAATTCTTTTATCTTTCTCAATTAGTTTCAAATAGAATTTTGGTTCTATCTTAACTCTTCGAGTAAGAGAAATTTTTGATGGATTGCGTACATAGACAGTAAAACTGCCTTCGCCGTCCACCAAACCTACAATATAATCTGGGTTAATCTTTTGCATAGAGTGAGTGCCTTCTCCGCCTAAGGCGGATACTATGACTCAGCTGACTTCTGACGCTGCGTAAGTTTAATTATATCAGCCTTAAAGGCTGATAACAACGTCAGATCTCCACAGGTCACGCATATTTCTTTTCCAGACATTCCAACTGAGTTTTTTGTGTATTTTCTCTACGCTCACCACCCATTCGTAAATCAATACGCTCATTTTTATGTTGGACTATCTTTTGCTTTCAGATCCTCCACCATTTACCTCGCGGTAAAAGGCTATCTTTCTGCTACGCCCCGACGACGAATCAGGGGAATGGATTTTAACCATTTAGAATTATGCGCTGCTGCGCGCTTTTATTGTGAGTACAAGACTTGAGAACGTATTCACCGCAGTATAGCTGACCTGCGATTACTAGCGATTCCAACTTCATGAGGTCGAGTTGCAGACCTCAATCCGGACTGGGATCGGCTTTGATGGGATTGGCTCCGCGTTACCGCTTAGCGACCCATTGTACCGACCATTGTATCATGCGTGTAGCCCAGGGTGTCAAAGGGACATGCTGACTTGGCGTCATCCCCGCCTTCCTCCCCTCACCAAACCAATAAGATTGGTTAAATCCGAAATTCGAAATTCGAAACTTTTTGTTTCGTTTTTCGTGCTTCGTGCTTCGGATTTCCAAACTCTTCCGAGTTTGGTGAGGGGCAGTCTCGCCTGAAACATATAACAGGCAACGGGGGTTGCGTTCGTTACCCCACTTAAGGGAACAATTCAAACCACGAACTGACGACAGCCATGCATCACCTGCCCAACCGTCCTTGTGAGACGTCCGCCGTTTCTGGCGGACTTCGCTTGGGTTTCAAACCCTGGTAAGGTTCTTCGTTTATCATCGAATTAAACCGCATGATCCACCGCTTGTGCAAGTCCCCGTCTATTCCTTTGAGTTTTAGTCTTGCGACCGTACTTCCCAGGCGCTTCTCTTAACGCGTTAGCTTCGCCTCCCGGAGGGTCGATACTCCAAAAAGCTAGAGAAGATCGTTTAGGGCGTGGACTACTGGGGTATCTAATCCCATTCGCTACCCACGCTTTCGTTTTTCAGCGTCAGGAGTGCGCCAGTCTATTGCCTTCGCTTTTGGTGTTCCCCATGATATCAACGGATTTCACCCCTACACCATGAGTTCCATAGACCTCTCGCATCCTCTAGATTTGCCGTTTCTCTTGCACTTTTCCGGTTAAGCCGGAAGCTTTAACAAGAGACTAACAAAGCCGCCTACAAACCCTTTACGCCCAATAATTTCGGATAACGCTCGGGGCACTCGTATTACCGCTGCTGCTGGCACGAGTTTAGCAGCCCCTTATTCTTGAGGTAACATCATCGTAATTTCTCCCTCATAAAAGCAGTTTACATCCCGAAAGACTTCATCCTGCACGCGGCGTCGCTCCATCAGGCTTTCGCCCATTGTGGAATATTCTCGACTGCGGCCACCCGTAGGTGTATGGCCCGTGTCTCAGTGCCATCGGTGGGGGTCAGGCTCTCACCTCCCCTAGCCGTCATCGCCTTGGTAAGCCATTACCTTACCAACAAGCTGATAGCTCGCAGGCCGATCTCTAAGCGTCCGCCGAAGCGGACTTTACCCCGAAGGGACTATTGGGAATTAGTCCGCCTTTCGGCGGATTATGCCCAACTTAGAGGCACGTTCCTACGTGTTACTACCTCGTCTGCCACTGGCACCCGAAGGTGCCCGTTTGACTTGCATGCCTTATCCACGCCGCCAGCGTTCATCCTGAGCTAGGATCAAACTCTTAAAAAAGAAGTATTGATTCTCAAACAAAATATATGAATAAATCACATATCCTGAGTTCCGAAAAATAACTCCCGATGAAATCGGGATATATTTTTCGAGAATCCTCGATTTTACAATCGCATCAAAGATGCGAGTAAAATCGGGACTAGGATCAAACTCTTAAAAAAACCTAAAACATTCCGAAGAATGTTCGGTTGAATAGAACGGAACAAAAGAAAGAATAATATTCAATGAGGGCTCAGCTGAAAGCTGATTGCCCGAATTAATCCGCCCTAGGCGGACTATCATTGTTTTTTTGGACTTGTTATTTAGTGGATTTTTAAATTATTAAAGGACGACCTATACTTCTTATAGGCTCTAATACATTATATACATAAAAAGAAAGAGGTCAAGCGCTGGCGCCTGACCTCTTTTAATACATATTTTATTTGATTATACCGGCTATTTTACATTCTCTTTCATGGTAAAATACCTCAATATTTTAAGCTTCGCCTTCTCTTTTTCACTGAGACGCGGAATCGCTCTGCATTCGTCCTCGTTACCCGAAACAGGCACTGACAAGAAGGCGCCCTGCTCAAGCTCAATATACACACGGCCAGAGCATTCGTTTATCTGGATAAACTCATGTCCGCAGGCAGAAGAGGGGCATTTTATGCTCAACAAAACAGTGGGACAACATATTTCATATTCTACTTTAAGCTCATTGGAACTTCCTCTCCAACCGCAATCACACCTTACTTCAAAAATATCATGGCACACCTTGCACCTCCACTATTCTATTTTATCAAATTAAAATACTTGTATATTTTCAATCTGACTCAAATATACAACAAACATAACAAATTGTCCAATCTCGTTACTTCTTTCTGTTTTGGAGTTTCTGGATAGTTACAAGAAGGGGGCCAGCTAAAAAGATTGATGAATATGTTCCGGCGATTACTCCAATACCTAAAGTTAGTGCAAACATTTTTGTAGCGTTACCGCCCAAGAAGAATAAAAATACCAGTACGATAAAGGTCGTCAAAGAAGTATTGATAGAACGAGCTATTGTCTGACTTAAGCTTGTGCCCACTGTCTCTTCAAAATCATTTGAAATCTTCAGCTTTATATTTTCCCTGATACGGTCAAAGATGATAATTGTGTCATTTACTGAATACCCCAGGATAGCAAGCAAGGCTGTCACAAAAAGAACGTCTACTTCAGCGCCAATAAGCGCGAACACGCCAACAGGGACGAGGACATCATGTATAAGCGCTACAATGGCGACGAAGCCATATCTCCAAGAAGAGCCAGGTCGAGACACTCCACGAAAAGCAAAAGCAATAAAAAGAATTATAAGTAAAACTACCAAACCAATCGCAACCAAGGCCTTACGTTTCAACTCTTCTCCTATCACGGGACCGATAGAATCAAACCTCTTTTCAGTAAGTTCATATTCGTCGCTTACTTTCAGTATTGCTAAAAGATTCTGATGGCCTGCTTCTGTCAGGGTAGCCATACGTAACACGATACCCTTCTCTCCGGTAGGCTGAAGACGGAATGACTTAAATCCGGCTTCATCTATGCTTTTTCTTAGTAAATCAATATCTGGCATATCGCCGCTATATTCTGCCTCAATAAGCGCTCCGCCAGTAAAGTCTATGCCTAGATTCAAACCTTGTTTAAAAACAATAAAAATACAAGCTACTACAACTAAAGCGCTTGCGATATAAAATATTTTTCTGTATTTAACGATAAACATAATAATTTTAGCCATTAGTAGCTAGCCATTGGCCACTAGTATTTTTTACCCTAATGGCTATTGGCTAACTACCAGATAACTAGTTAAAACTTCCTCCCAATAAAAATCGACTGAATCTCGTTCCCTCTTTAATACCAAGAGATAGGAATAATACCTTTGAAACTGTAATAGCGGAAAACATTGAAATTAAAACTCCAAGCCCAAAGACCAAAGCAAATCCTTTAACTAAACTTGTGCCAAACCAAAAAAGAATAATGGCCGTAATAATGCTTGAAATATTAGCGTCACGAATTGAAAGCCACGCTCTTGAAAAGCCGTCTGATATTGAACCTTGAACCATCTTTCCGCCCTGAAGCTCTTCCTTAATACGTTCAAAAATAATTACGTTAGCATCAACCGCCATACCGACAGAGAGAATAAACCCGGCAATACCGGCAGAAGTCAAAGTGAATCCAAATACCTTAAATAGGAAAAGCATTAACACTGTGTAGATTGAGAGCGAAGCGACAGCTAGCAGTCCGGCTAATCGATAGTATAAGATCAAAAATATCGCTACGGCGACAATCCCATACACACCGGCCCTAATACCTTTCATTAAAGTATCCCCGCCCAGGGTCGCGCCGATCCCCTGTTCTGAGATAATCTCAATAGGCACAGGTAGCGCCCCTGAATTTAACCTCCCTACAAGAAGTTTCGCCTCCTCTGCTGTAAATCCGCCGGAAATCTCCGCCGTACCTGATGTAATCTCCTCGCGAACAACGGGTACAGAAATAGGAGCGCCGTCAAGATAAATTGCTATTCTTTTACCAACATTTTCTTTTGTTAACTTAGCAAAAAGAGTTTCTCCTTCCTTATTGAACTCCAAGCCAACTTTAGGTTCGAAGGTGGTACTATCAAATTCCAAAACCGCTTTCTTAATATATCGTCCAGTCAAATCAGAAGTGACAAAATACGGATCTTCATATAATCTTTCTCCAATTTTCTGCGCTTCAAATATCTCCTCCTGCTCTTTGGTATCACGTTCAGTCTTAAACTCAAGAAACGGAGTCTGCCCTATCATAGCTACAGCCTGTTCCAAGTCAGTAACACCGGGTAATTCCACCACGAGACGATACTCCTTCTCCTTACCGGCGCTAAAAACACCCGTCTCTTCCACTTGAACAAGAGGTTCAGACACTCCAAAGAGGTTAACCCTTCGTTCTATAACATCACGAAGAGCAGCCATAGAGTTATCTATATCGCTAGGGTCGATACTTGAAACATCAGCTTTATACAAAAGATGAGAACCTCCTTGCAAGTCAAGGCCAAGTTTAAAAGGAAGCCGTGGCGGAACGTCTCCACTTCCAAGCTCTGACGAGTAAGTAAAATAACCGATACTGATGCCGGCTAAGATGAAAAATATTGCCAAAATCCTTATCTTAAACATTGGTCTTTATTATACCCAGATAGAAATTTTAGACAAGACCTATAAATTTTTAAAATGGGCGGGCAGATTTTAAGTTTTTTGAAAAGCGTTTACTCTTTAGTAGAAAATGTATAAGAGAAGTGACGACCACCCCTAAGGCTATGCCTCCCAAGATATCATAAGGCCAGTGAATACCGCCAGCGACACGAGCTAAGCCCACAAAAAGAGCTCCTATAAAAAAAATCCAAGCATATTTCCTCTTCCAGAAGTAGACTGCCGTCG
Organism: Patescibacteria group bacterium; assembly: GCA_024654625.1. NCBI lineage: Bacteria > Patescibacteria group bacterium. The sequence goes on along the minus strand of JANLHB010000039.1, from coordinate 30,489 downwards.
CGATAGCGAAAGAAAAAGCGGCATGCCCTGAAGGGAAAGAGTCATTAGCGCCATGCTCTATAAGTTGCCTCACTTCATCTAGCGCCAAGAAAGGTCTCGGGCTAAAATAATAGTGTTTTATAAATTGAACTAAAACCCACGCCACAATACCTGAAATAAATATGAAAGCTAAGTTTCTTATAACCTGCTTCTCGCTCTTATGATATAAAGCCAAAAACAGTGCGCTTAAGGCTAGTATAAAAATAAAATAATCAGCGAAAAATATGATGGCAAGATCAAGCCAATGATACTGCTCGGCGATACTATTTATATATCTAAAAATTATTTCATTCATGCTATTTTATTATATATCAAATTTACAATATTTTTTATCCTTTCGAGGATTAATTATAAATAAATGAGCGATTGAGTATAAAATTTATGGTTTCCTGCTTGCAAGGAGAAATTTTAACGAAATATAGCGAATATTATTTATTTAAGACGAGGACGGATAAAAAATATTGTAAATTTGAATGATATTACTTTTCTACTTATTTAATTCTACTAAATTTTTAAACACCATCGCCACAGTGATAGGCCCTACCCCTCCAGGCACTGGAGTAAAGAGTGAAGCTTTATCCCTACACGCAGGGTCTATATCGCCGACCAGTTTACCTGCTTGTTCTGAAGTGCCGGCATCTATCAACACAACCCCGTCTTTAATCATCTCAGGTTTGATCAGCCCAGGACTCCCAGCGCCAGATATGATTATATCAGCCTCTTTAGTGAATTTAGAAATATCCAAAGTATCTTTATTCAACACTGAAACAGTCGCGCCTTCATTTATGAGCCAATTAGCCGCAGGCTTACCCACCAAAAGACCGGCGCCAACTACAACAACATTTTTGTCCGCCAATTTGGCGGTTGAACCGCCAAATAAAAAGATTTCTTTTATTGCGCCTACTACTGGTGGCAAAACACTTGATTTACCTGATACAAATTCCCCTATCGCCCTTGATGACAAAACATCCACATCTTTTTGCAGTGGAATAGAATTTAAGATATATTGCGTATTTATATGGCTTGGCAAAGGAAGCTGAACTATGACCCCGGAACTTTTCTTACCACCGAATGGCGGATGGGTAATCTCCGATATTTTTTTACGTAATTTGCTTGTAGAAATATCTCCTCGCAATTTATAAACTTTTGTCTTTACTCCGATCTCTTCGGCAAACTTTTCTTTCTTTTCCACAAACTTAGAAGAGGCCATATCCTCACCAACCTGAATAATCGCAAGTCTGAGCTGTTTGTCAGTTGATTTAATTTCATCTTTAAGATTTTGCTTTATATCTTCCGCTATTTTTTTCCCGTCAATTATCATAAACCTCAGTTTATCCTATTTAACTAAAATAAAAAAGACCCGCGTAAAATCGCGGGTCTTTACATTAAAGAGCGTAAGACTACCAGCCCGCCAAAGACTCAATATCCTCCTTTTTGTAATCAAAATAATCCGTATCTTTCTTGTCGCAAAATAATTTCCTCACCCCATCTGAGATAACAAGCCAACCTCTTCCCTCTTCTTCTATGCTCCATATTTTGTCATTATAAAGTACATGTTTCTTGTATAATGATGCTTCTTCTCTTTTGGGCCATTTTATCCACCACACCGCAAACCTCCTTTTCTAAAGTTTATGTTAAGTTGCTGTCTTATTTACTAAGGAAAGAATGTTTTATTTATCGCTTTTTGTCAACAGATAAGATACGGGCGATTTTTTCCGCAATTTTTTTCATATCACCCTCTTTCGCCCCGCGAGTGGTTTCAGCCGCAGTCCCTAGGCGAATCCCTGACGGGTTAGCGGGTGACCGAGTGTCAAAAGGGATAGTATTTTTATTCACTATAATTCCTTCTTTCTCCAGTCTATCGCTGGCCTCCACTCCGCTTATCCCCTTACCATCCCTCCACACATCAACAAGCAAAAGATGATTATCCGTACCGCCTGAGATAATTCTAAAACCTTTTTTCTTTAATTCATCGGCAAGCACTTTTGCATTCTTCAGAGTCTGCTTGGCATATTTCTTAAAAACTGGAGAATCGGCTTCCTTAAGACAGACAGCTACAGATGCAATCTGATTCACATGCGGTCCACCCTGAAGCCCCGGGAAAATCGCCTTATCAATTTTATCCGATAATTTTTTACGTGAGAAAATTATTGCCGATCTCGGACCTCGCAAAGTTTTATGAGTAGTAGTTGTCACCACATCAGCATATTTAAAAGGTGACGGATGAACACCTCCTGCCACAAGCCCGGCAATATGCGACATATCCACCAGAAGATATGCTCCGCAAGAATCCGCGATTTCTCTAAATTTTTTAAAATCAATTTTACGCGAATAAGCGGTAAAACCGCACACGATAATATCGGGCTTCTCTCTCTTGGCAATCTTTAAAAGCTCGTCATAGTCCAGTCTCTCTGTTTTCTTATCTACGGTATAAGGAACTTGCTTCCAGAATTTACCGGTAAACGATGCCTTGTGCCCATGAGTCAAATGTCCACCAGAAGAAAGTTCCATTCCCATTATCTTACCTTGCCTGCCGGCAGGCAGGTTGCCCAAAGGGACAAGCGCGAAGTAAACCGCAAAGTTAGCCGGACTGCCGGAATAAGCTTGGACGTTTACACCCCACTTGGAGGCGAGGTCTCCAAGTCCAAATAATTTTAAAGCTCTTTTTATCGCAAGAGCTTCAACTTCATCAACAATTTTATTCCCACCATAATATCTCTTATCAGGGTACCCTTCAGCATATTTATTCACAAAGACTGACTCCAGCGCGTTTAAAACATCTTCTGATACATAATTTTCAGAAGCTATTAAATTTATAACTCGCTTTTGACGCGCTTTTTCTTTTTTTATCAGATTTAAAATCTTTTTATCCATAAAGATATTTTAAGATTATCAGACAAGTTCGCACAAAACAAGCTCCATCCCCATGAGTTCGTAGAGTTAATTATCCTGCGCTTTTCTTCTACTGAGTAAGTCCCTCCAACTGAAGCGCCAACGCTTGAACTAACTGTTCCAAGAGTTGTTGTAAGATAGCTTGGAGTTCTTCAATTTGTTTCATTAGTTGAGCTTTCAAAGCGTCTTCGGAAGCTGAAGCCACAGTTCCACCACTTGATGTAACAGTTGAACCATGGATTGCCATAATCTTTAATCTTGTGCTTGGGCCTGCTAGGCCATAGCCTGTTGAGGAAGGAGAACCTGAGCAGATGTTTTGGTATTTGCATTGAAAGCGTTCCACCGCTCTTTGAGTTAATGCGCCATAATAACCTGAGGTTATCCCTTCCGGATATATATCTTTTCCACCAGCTGGCGGATTGGCTAAGTATTGTTGGAGGAGTTTGACTTGATCGTTTTCATAACCTAATGCAAATGGACCGGTAAGGGTTGGAAGGGCAATTGATGATTGAGCGGCAGATATTGTGGCAGGAGTTGTTTGAGCAGTTATGGAAGTCTGGCCTTGTTTTGGAACAGCTTGAAGGATGAACGGATTAGAATAATTTGGCTTCTTGTCGTAAGAATAGATAGCGTAATAGTAAGGAGTGTTGTTTAAAAGATTGGTATCTGTGTATTCATTATCTGTGCCTTCGTAGATGACTGTGCCTTGTGACTTAGCTTGAGTGAAAGTGGAAAGATTTGGAATCGGAGCAGTGGAACGAACGATGGCAACACGGACAAAGTCTGTATCTGGTGGGTTCTGCCATGCGAGAGTGGCCTGATTTTCGGCTGATTGAGAAGTGAAACTCTTAGGAACTTCCGGCGGAGTGGTGTCGTAATAGTTACCGCCACCACCTCCGCCGCCGCCGCCGCCGGAAGATACAGTAACAGAACCTCCGCCGCCGCCACTGGTTGAAGTATTACCGCTGTCTGTAGTATTGCCGGAAGAAGGATCGGTGACATTATTAGCCGAAAGATTAACGGAAAGAGTTAAGGAATGAGTAGTGTCTGTAGCGATGTTAGAGACAATGGAAGTGTTGCCAGCATCGTCTATGGCTTTGACGGCAAAATAGTAGGTGGTGGAAGCGGTTAGACCGGTTGAGGTGTAGAACTCTGGTGAGCCGGCAATCTTTGGAGTTGGTTCGCCTACTGCTTGGGTGGCGGATGACCAGCTTGTCCCGCCTGGCGTGGATGATTCAGTAATTGGCGAGGTAGAGTATCTTAAGTCATATGATAAAGCGGTGCCGACTGAGCCATCGTCTCCGGGCGATGTCCAGTTTAGAGTGATAGAAGTATGATTGACGAAAGAGGTGGAGAGATTGGTTGGGGCTGAAGGTGGCGTAACATCAGTAATTCCTCCGGTAGTGAAAATTCTATCGGTTGAAATGGACGTATTACCTGAAGTATCTTTGGATTTGACTCGGTAGTGATAGAGGGTGGAAGGCGAGAGATTGTTTAGAGTCTGGCTGTGAGAAGTAACAGAGGTGGTGTTTAAATTAGTGGCGGTACCATAGGAAGTGGAGAGACCGTAGTCTATCTGGGTGTCTCCCGGTTCATTGGTAGCGTAAGTGATATTGGCAGAGTTGGCGGTGACTGAAGCAGAGATGTTTGAGATAACGGGTGGCGTGATGTCGGCGGGAACATTGTATTCATCATTGTCTGAAACAGAAGCGCAACCCGGATCGTTAGGGTAATCTGTTAAACCGTCGCTATCATTATCCATACCATCTGAACATTGATACAAAACAGAAACTCCTTCCACTTGCGTAGCATATGAATGAAGCCATTCTTCCAAATTCGTGTACCCGTCACCATCATCATCCATATTAGGATTATTAGGAATTATCAACTTGCGATAATTCTTAAGAAGGACGGGCCAACCTCCTGCATTTTTCTGGCAACGAACAGATCCATCCGAATTAACACAGTTTATGATATTACCGGTATTATTTTTCACTTCATTTATGATACGGATATCTACTGGATCCCTATCTGCTGGACGTGCGCCTACATTTAAAAGCACATTGTCTTTCACAATATTACTCGGAAGGACGCTAAGGCTAGGCACCCAAACAGGCGGAATAGAAGCATGGTTTATTATATCAGATGGTTTTACGGCCACTATTGACCAAGGATCTGAAGTGGCCCCTGGCGCGTCATTATCCGAAATATACACAGAAGCGCTTGATTCTGAATTATAAATGTAAATTGGCGCCACGGACGAATAATAATCCGCGCCTTTAAGATACACATTGCCGACGATACTTGATTTAAGCCCTGATCTTGCATCAGCGTGAGTCTTCATCAGGCCGGCGTTATAAAAAACGTTATTAGCAACAATCGTCTCGGACCCCATACTAAGAAGAGGATTCCTCTGATAGTTGTGAGCTACAAGATTTCCAAGTATTGATATATTAGATGAATCAATCCCTACGATCAACCCATAGCCATGCGGTCCTTTTGGATGAAGAGAGTTATGCAAGGCTTCGCTTAAAATTGAATTGCTTAACGTAATATCACGAACATTCGGATACCATGTTGAAAAAATCTCATCCATTGACCAGCTAAGCGAGGCATGATCAACGACCACATTATAGACATCATTCTCATTATATAAATCCACTACGGCCACGGCATCGCAATTATCCGGTCCGATAACACATCCTGATCCTAAAGTATCGCCTGGCCTTATTCTTATATGCTGAACTAAAACATCATGAGTCTCTATTATAAAAGGTGCGCCTCTTAGCATTATTCCCGGCGACGGCGCAGTCTGCCCCGCTATCGTTATATATGGATTTTTAACTCTTAACCCCCACGCCCCGAGGCTTGAGATGTCTATCACTCCCGATATTTCAAAAACGCACACCCTTGGCCCTGTCGCATCCACACACTCCTTCAGTGATCCTGCGCCGGAAGGATTAAGAGTTGTCACTTTATAGACAGAAGTACTTGGGACAGCAAGATTCCTGCCGCTTCCGGCATAAGTGTTTATCCCAAAACCTTTTCCTCCCGGAATAATAGGCAGGGGCGTACCTGGCGCAACTGTCTGTTTTGAAGGGTCGGCTGGTATAACCGGCGACGCTGTGTTATCTGATAAAGTTGTAAATATATAATCCGTATATGTGGTAGTGGTTAAAGAGGAATTATTCTGAGATTTTATTTGATAATGGTAAACGGTATTTGGAGTAAGGCCTGTTAAAGTCATGGAATGCGCCGTTACTTTATTCCAATCTACATCTGTATTGTTGTAAGTTGAATTTGATGTGTAATATGAATCTGCGGCGTAATTTATTTCAGTATGAGCCAAGTCATCGGTTGTGAATGTTATATCTGCCGTTGTTGGAAAAATGTTTACAGCTTGAATACTTGAGATTACAGGAGGGGTAGTGTCGCCCGATGGCGACACTGAATTAACTTCATTATCGTCTTGGTAAGATGAACATCCTAAATCATCTGGATAATCCGTTAACCCGTCTAAATCATTGTCCGTATCGTCATTGCATTGATAACCGCCGAAGTCATACAACGTCGCCACATCTGATTGAGTCAAAGCGCGATTATATATGCGAACATCATCCAATAATCCGGGGAAATAATTATCCTGCGGTAAATTATTGTAACCTCTGGCCCCTATATATGTTTTATAATTAGAATTTTCAACGGTGCCGCCAAAAGGGGTACTGCCTTTAAGTACATTATCAATATATAAAGTCAATTGAGCAGAGTCCTTAACGCCGACAATATGATGCCAAGCTCCGTCCTCATAAGGAGTATCCGCCGCCCCTATTTGTTTTGAAGCTCCGTCTGACGACATAAATGATATCAAACCGCTGCCGCCAACCTGGAGATTGAATGCGTATCTGCCTGAACCAATGTATTTTGAAATGATATTTTTAGTTTGGATTGATGACGTCTTAAACCATGCTGACACAGTAAAATCACCGGATCCAAAATTGAAGGCGCCTCCATCAGCTATTTGAACAGCATCGTCCACTCCATCAAAAGAAAGCCCTCCCGACACCTTGCCGGTCGTCCATACCGGAGAATTTAATAATGTCCCCGTATTCCCGCCGCCACTATTATCAACAGCAGTTACCCCTGTCGTCTCATCAAATTTCCAATAACCTAATAAACTCGTCGTTATATCCGCATTTACACCCTGGACAAATAAGGCTAATGAAATAAAAAAGCCGGCACTTATTAAAAAAGCCAACTTTCTCATTTCATTCGCATCTATTGTATGTCTGACAAATTGTCTAACCTTTTTCAAAAAAGTAAAAGACGAATCCATAATATTTTAATTATATATTAAAATATAAAATTAAAATATAGTTATCCACAATCCGTTCAATTAAACACAACTTCTTGATGTATAACACCTTCAGCACTTAAAAAATCATAGCCCTAAAAACTCTCTATACGTATCCTCATGGTGGGTGACCCGGCCATAACGCCTCATCCCCATAAGAACGCCAAGACCGGCAAATACAGTAAACATATGCGACCCGCCATAACTTAAAAAAGGGATAGTGGTGCCGGTTATAGGCAAAAGACCTATGTTCATACCTATATGAACAACAAAATGGCTTATTAAAAATATAGCAAAACCAATTCCAAAAAGACTCTCAAAATTAGAGGCGCCAAGCATGGCATTCTTTAAAATTCTCCATACGGCAATTCCAAAAAATAAGAACAAAATAGTCACCCCTATAAAACCCCATTCTTCAGCAAAGGCGGCAAAAATAAAATCCGTCTGATGCTCAGGCAAAAATGACAATCGGCTCTGCGTGCCAAAGCCAATTCCCTTGCCAAACAACTGCCCGGAACCGACGGCAATCATAGACTGATAAGCATTATATCCTGACCCTTGGATATCGGCCAACGGATCTATAAATGACTTTATCCTCGCCTTCTGATAAGGAGCAAAAATAAACATCCAAAAAGTGGCAAAAGTAATAGTAGCGGTAAAAAAAACCAAAAAAAGATGTTTTTTTGAAACCCCGGAAGCAAGAATCATCCCTAGCCAAATAAAGAAAATTATAATTGCCGAACCAAAATCCGGCTGAAAAAGAATCAGAACAAACGGAACAAAAGCGTAAATACCAGATATAATAATATGTTTAATATTTGCAATCTCAATATGGCGACGAGAAAAATATTTGGCCAAAATCATAATAAGGAGCAGCTTCATAGGGTCAGACGGTTCCACCGAGAAAAGGCCTAAATTAATCCAACTTGATGCTCCCTTCACAGCGGCGGCAAAAATTAACAAAACAGCAAGAACAAAGCAAGAGATAGCAAAAAAAATAGCTAATAATTTCCCATTTCTCAAGAAACGCCAATCCACGAAACTAAAAGTAAAAAATACTATAAAACTTACACATATCCAGATAAGTTGCCTAGTAAAGAAATAGTCGCTTTCAGCTCCGCCAAAACTCTTCATAGTGACAAGACCAACGCCTAAAATAGGCAGTATAGCGAGAAATAAAATCCAATCTATATGATTTTTATATATCGCCTTCATTGGTTAAATTGCTTCGTATCAAAATCTTATTGCTTGCCGGTTCAATACTAAACTGATGCGGCCAAGTAAAAGTTATTCTCTGTGAAGATTCTGGAGAAAGAGCGCTTATCCTCGTGACACTCGCGCCGATAGCATTATCTTCCGTATCAAAAAGAATGGCTACCGCCTCAATATCATCAATAGGTAAAAATGTTTTATTCGTAATCCTTGCTTCAAGTATCGGAAAAATTGAATTATTAAAACTTTTTTCTGAAACTGCAACCTTCACTCTTTCCTCTTCAATCCTTTTCCAATTTAGATTGTTAAATTCTATAAAAACACGCTTTGGAATCCTTTCACCTACAGTAATACCTGTTTCAAAGATTAGATAATCTTCATTTGGATTCATAAAAGTTTTGCCTTCTCTTATGGCAATAAGGATATTATTATCATCATAGAGCTTAAACGTATATTTCAATTCAGGTAAACCCGCAAAAAAATTCGGATTCCTTATAAGCGAAGCGACCTCATATACACCGTTGCCCAAAGGGAAAACATTGCTCCAGAGCGTGATAATTTCTTTAATATCGCCTAGGCACGAGCCACACACTCCTCCGCAATCTATGTTTTCTTCATTTTGATTTTTCTTGCCATCAAAACAATTCACTTGCGGTTTGAAATAAAAGAAACCGCCTATGGCAATGACAATAAATAATAAAACTGCAATAAATAGATAAATCAATTGTCTTTGCGAAGCCCAACTCATAAAGCTATATTAACATAAAATAAGCGCAAAAAAAACGCAGAATGTTGGCGGTCAGCTACTTTCCCCCATAAGGAGTATCATCGCCACTAGGGAGCTTAACTTCCGAGTTCGGAATGGGATCGGGTGTACCCTCCCTGTTAAACCACCAACATTCTGCGTTCTTTTTTAATATATATAAATTTACAAATTTCCTAGTAGGAAAACAACTATTAGTACTCCTCAGCTAAACGCATTACTGCGCTTACACTTAGAGCCTATCAACCTGATCATCTCTCAGGAGTCTTAAAGATTCTTAATCTTAGAGTTGGCTTCCCTCTTAGATGCTTTCAGAGGTTATCCTTTCCCAACATAGCTACCCAGCAGTGCCCTTGGCAGGACAGCTGGTACACCAGAGGTTAGTTCACTCCGGTCCTCTCGTACTAGGAGCAAATCTCTTCAAGAATCAAAACGCCTGCAGTAGATAGGAGACCAACCTGTCTCACGCATGATATCATTTGTCGCCAAATGCATTGGACTATAACTTTATCCAAATTTTTATCAAATTTGGATAGTCAACATTTAGTCTCTACGGGTGTACTTATTATAGGTTTTGTAAGGGGGTCAATCAATTTTGATTGACCTTATTTTTTCTGGGGTGACGAAGGTGGTGGCTGCCACATTCTTCCGGTTTTCAATCGGTGCTTTACCGTATCAGAAAGTGCTCGTGTTCGAATCACGTAGCAAAATTCTGATTTTTAAGCTACATCGTCTCCCCTTACAAAACCTACAATAATACTTCCCTCGGTATTGCCTCTTTATGAAAGAGGTTTCACCGATATAAGTTGACTGGTCCTCAAATTATTACTAAAAAGAGGCCGCCGTGATTTGATTGATTCTATCTTTTTTCATAAACGAAAAAATTTATAACACTACTTCTCAATGTCGTGAACTTGATTCAAACCGCTCAAAAGCCAAAAAATAGATTTTAGCATCTGGACGGTTTGAACCCAGCTCGCGTAACTTTTTAATCGGCGAACAGCCGAACCCTTGGGACCTTCTCCAGCCCCAGGATAAGTTGAGCCGACATCGAGGTGCCGAACTCCGCCGTCGATATGAACTCTTGGGCGGAACTAGCCTGTTATCCCCGGAGTAGCTTTTATCCGTTAATCTCCCACCGCATCTAATGCGGATGGTCGGTTCACTATGTTCGTGTTTCCACTCTGCTTGCGATGTCCCGCTCGCAGTCAAGCTAGCTTTTGCCATTACACTATCGGCACGATTTCCATCCGCGCCTAGCTAACCTTAATAAGCGCCTCCGTTACTCTTTAGGAGGCAAGCGCCCCACTTAAACTACCCACCAGATACTGTTTCCGTACGTTTTTGCCGTACAGGTTAGAATTTAGATCAAGAAAGAGTGGTATTTCACTGACGGCTCCATTGTCCCCAAAAGGACAACTTCAAAGCCTCCCACCTATGCTACGCATCCAAAATCTAAATTCAATATCAAGATATAGTAAAGCTTCCGGGGTCTTTTCGTCTAACTGCAGGTAGAGGGCATCTTCACCCCCATTGCATTTTCACCGGGCATATCTCCGAGACAGTTCCCCAGTCGTTACGCCATTCGTGCACGTCTGAACTTACCAGACAAGGAATTACGCTACCTTAGGACCGTTATAGTTACGGCCGACATTCACGAGGGCTTATACAACTCAGCACTCCGCGCTAGAATTTCCAATTTTCAATTTACAATTTCCAAATTTTGAAAATTGAAGATTGCTACTTGAAAATTCTGGTGCGAAGCACCAGTCGTATTTGACCTTCTCGCATTGGTCAGGCGTCACCCCCTATACATCCTCTTACGAGTTCGCAGGGAGCTGTGTTTTTGATAAACAGTCGCCAGGGATACTTTCGCTGCGCCCAACGCATCACGCTACGCATGATTGCGAAAGCACGAAATCACAAATCCGAAATACAAAACAAATTCTAATTTTATAAATTCTAATGTTTAAAACATTAGAATTTATATTTTAATAATTGTTTCGAATTTCAATATTCAAATTTCGAATTTTCAAATCACATGCAATGTGATGCGCTGGGAGGCCTTATTCCGAAGTTACGGCCGCTTTTTTGCCGAGTTCCTTGGAGATATCTCACCCGTTCGCCTTGGTCTTCTCGACCTGACTACCTGTGTTGGTTTACGGTACGGTCCCTCTATTTTTAATCTTAGAAGTTTTTCTAGGAAGGCTCTTCATGAGAATCCCTCAACCCGTGGGAAGAAGTTTCTCCTATCTTCGGAACTTGAATTAAATCAGTCTCCCGGATTTACCTAAGAGACGCTCCTTAAGATAAGAAACATAAATCCAATAATATGCTCTCATTTATTTCCTCCGTCACTCCATCGAAAAATAAAGGGGTCACGGAATATTAACCGTGTGTCCATCGACTCCGACTTTCGTCATCGCCTTAGGTCCGACTAACCCTGGGATGATCACCATTGCCCAGGAACCCTTAGTCTTTCGGCGTCCCGGTTCTCTCACCGGGATTGTGGTTACTTGTGTCAGCATTCTTTCTTCTAAACGCTCCACCGTGGGTCACCCCTTCGGCTTCAACGCAGTTCAGAATATTCTCCTACCATTCCAATGTAAACATTGAAATCCTCACCTTCGGTACCTTGCTTAGCCCCGAGTATTTGCGGCGCGATATCTCTTGACGAGTGAGCTGTTACGCTTTCTTTAAAGGATGGCTGCTTCTAAGCCAACCTCCTCGTTGTTAGAGAAATTTCACCACCTTAAGTGCACTTAGCAAAGATTTAGGGACCTTAGATTGAGATCTGGGCTGTTTCCCTTTTGACTAATGGAGCTTAGCCCCCATAGTCTAACTGCCTTAGATTTAGTCTCTGGTATTCGGAGTTTGGTAGGTATAACGAGATTGCTCCCTGTTTACACCTTCCAGTATCTCTACCCCCAGAGGGTAACTAAGACGCTAGCCCAAAAGCTATTTCGGAGAAAACCAGCTATTACCAAGTTCGATTAGCTTTTCACTCCTTACCACAGGTCATCCGATGGAATTGAACGACCAACCGGTTCGGGCCTCCTTTTGCATTTCTGCAAAATTCACCCTGCCCATGGCAAGCTCACTTGGCTTCGGGTCTTATACGTACTACATACAGCTCCTTAGTTCTGTATCAAGATCAATGAATTGATCAAGACAACAAAACTAAAAAGCTGTGTTCGCGCTATTAACACTCGGTTTCCCTAAAACTCCTCCCTTATGGGATTAGTTAAGCAATACGCATAAACTCGCTGACTCATTCTTCAATAGGCACGCCGTCACGGGCATCACGCTACGCATGATTGCGAAAGCACGAAATCACAAATCCGAAATACAAAACAAATTCTAATTTTATAAATTTTAATGTTTTAAACATTAAAATTTATATTTTAATAATTGTTTCGAATTTCGATATTCGAATTTCGAATTTTCAAATCACATGCAATGTGATACCCGCTCCGACTCCTTGTAAGCATATGGTTTCAGGTTCTATTTCACTCCCCTCACCGGGGTTCTTTTCGCCTTTCCCTCACGGTACTTGTTCACTATCGATCTTAAAGAGTATTTAGCCTTGGCAGTTAGTTCTGCCTGCTTCCCCCAGGCCATTCGTGTCCTGAGGTACTCAAGGTCAATAACAAAAGAGTTATTTTGTTTTCGCTTACGGGACTATCACCCTCTATGGTTTTGCTTTCCAGCAAACTCAACTAACAAAATAATTTATGACTCTCCTTCTACTCCGCAATTTAATATTAAAAAAGAAGTAGAACGTTAAAGCCTTACAACCCCAATTCATAACAAAGTTAAAAACTGGTTTGGGCTATTCCCTTTTCGCTCGCCGCTACTTAGGGAATAAAAATTTTTCTCTTTTCCACCGCTTACTGAGATGTTTCACTTCAGCGGGTTAGCTGGCGCTTTTAACGGCGCCTGACAGAGCTTTACTCTGACGGGTTTCCCCATTCGGACATCTCCGGATCAAAGGTCGCTTGGCACCTCCCCGAAGCTTATCGTAGCTTAGCCACGTCCTTCATAGCCTCTTTAAGTCAAGGCATCCACCATATGCTCTTATTTCCTACTAGGAAATTTATAAACTTTTTATATATTTATTCTAATTTTTACCTGCTATTCAATTTTAAAAGTTCTATCGTTCCGGAAAAATAAAAGCCGCTTATTCAAGCGGCAAAGGTTATAGCATAAACAGAAGGAATCACCTTGCCCACTTGTTGAAACTTTTATTTATCAGTATTCTCATAACTACCATACTATTATATATATGCCGGTTTATAAGTCAACCCCGTCACTCCTGCCTGCCGGTAGGCAGGCGCGAGTGACGGGGTTGGACTAAATCTTTCTATAATATAAGCAAAATTTGTTATTTACTTATATCACTCTTCAGCCTATCTATAAAACGAGCTGCGGCATCCTTTCCTCCCAAACCGAAAGAAAGACCGCCTGCAATTGCAAGCATCGCCACTAACCCAGTAAATAGAGTTTGAGCGAAAGGACCGGCAATTCCCAGCTGAGAAAGCATAACAAGAATTGCGAAAATCCAAATAGCCCATTTAGCTACTCCACCAAGAAGCTCAGGCGAAGGAAGGTCAGCAGCTTTAGCTGATCCTGCAACAATCCTCTTTACAGCATCAGCAACAAGAGCTGCGATAACAAGTATTATCGCCGCTACTATTACATTCGGCAAGTAAGCAAGAATCATTTGCAAGAAGATATTGACCTGACTTAGGCCAAATACATCAGCAATAGCCACAAAGAAGACGATGATTATAAACCATCTTACCAATCCTCCGATAAAAGCTCCTGAATCAAGACGGAATCCTGCTTTTGAAAGAGGTTCCTCTGCTCCTATATTCTGAAGCACTCTGTCAACCTTCAATGATCGTATAAGCTGAGATATCAATCTGCCTATAACTACCGCTATTATCCATCCAATAATGAATATAATAACAGCAATAATTAGCTTAGGGACGAAATTCAAAACTCCGATCCAGACATCCTGAAAAGAAGTAGACAATATATTACTCCAATCTTGTAACATAATTATATTTTATTTCGTTTTAATTAATAAAGTTATTCCGCCGGCCTATTAAATTCACAATTAAGTTGAAAAAAATAGAGCGGACAAATATGCATATTTACCCGCCAAAGGCGGGATAACTTCAAAAAACCGACCTTTTTTAAAGTTATATATATAATAACTTCTATTTGAATCAAATATAATACCAAGTTGTGGATAAAGTCTAAAAGGTTACATTAAGAAACTGATCCAATGCGCTTTGCAAATACAACTCCTAAAACGCCGATCAAACCAAACCCTCCTGCAAAAAATATCCATTTATTACTTTTTCCACTTTCATTTGAAAAAGAAACGGCATTCGCCTCTTGTTTTTTATTTAATGATATATCGTCGTTTTTAATTAAAACTTCTTCCGTTATTTTATCACTTGAAACTGCTTGGCGCAGTCCGCCATCTTCTGAACCAATAGTGCCAGAGTTTAAAATATCTTTTTCATAAATCTGAGACAGATTGCCTTTAGATGATCCAGCCCTAATATCAAATGAATAAAAAACAGAACCATTAGGATAAAGAATATCCGCTTTCTTGCTTTCATCTATATTTAATCTTGTCACCAGAGAAGAGAGCGGTAATTTGCTGCCCGCTCCGATAAAGCTATTTTTAGGGAAAGTAAAAAGCATATTCCCAGACCTAAGCAGCCAATAAGATATGTCTATTTCCCGATCAGAATCATTATAAAGTTCAACTATAGACTCTCCGCTTGAATCAAATCTAACGTCAGTGATTTTAAGATTACTCTCAGTAATTTTTACATTCATTCTGCTTGAGGCGGAATACTCGCCGGAAGAAACATCTAAAAACACGATATAATCACCGGGGTAATTATAAGTATGGGTTACATTTTTCCCATCCTTTGAATATCCATCGCCAAAATTCCACAGAAACCTTGCGTTTAAAAGAGGTTCTTTTTTAAGACCCAGAGCCAATCCTTTAAACTCAAGCACCCCTCCAGCAACGCCTGCTTCATCACCAGAAGAGAAAGCGTAAATTTGAGGAGCAACAGGAAAAGACAGAGCAACAATAGAAGAAGGTTTGGCCACTCCGGCAATCTCTTCAACAACTGAAGCTTCGCTATTTCCATATCCAGTGGTCGGAGATTTTGCCTCCCAATTCCCGTTTATAAACTGCAAAGAATTTCCATCTCCGCTTGCTCCCAGCTCTTTTGAATAACTAACCTGATCAATATCACTCAGAGCTTCATCTCTTATGATTAAAGTTTCTCCATCATTTTTTAAAGAAAACGAGCTGTCAAATAAAACCCCTCCAAATTCAGGCCAATCCGCTAAAAACTTTTCTGCGTTATCTGCTATGACAGCATACCCGCCAGATAGAACAAACGAAACACCGTTTCCAAAGAGATTCAATGAATGATTAGTATTGTCTTCATAAAGTTTCCAATCGCTTAAATCTATATCTTCATTTCCAATATTTTTAATCTCAATCCACTCTCTGCCGGAATCTGACCCTTCTTTCAAGTCATACATTATTTCATTTATAATTACCTCTCCCAAAACTATCTTAGGGATAAAAATAAATAATAAAATAAAAAGAAGATAGAAAATTTTCACACTAATCAAATTTTATTTTTTGTCCAGGTTTTAATATTCCGCTTTTATTTTTTTCTTTAGGCTCGCCGGTTGCCGCAATTTCATTTAAGGCTTCTCTTAAGGCGCTTAAATTGGCACTCGCCTTTTGAGGATGGCTCCTTTGATCATGACTTCTATTCTTATTGTTAATGAGAACATTCTCTCCGGATTTTTCTTTCAAAGCATTTAGAGAGATGGTTGGCTTAACGTACTTTCTTTCATATGGCTTTTTGTTATCCAGCCTTTGCTCGATGCGCTTATCTGCGCTTAAAGCGAATACTGGCTTTTTCTCAAAAGGTTTGTCATCTTTCTTAGCCATTATAGAACCAGGTTTACTCAAGACAGTCGGAGCGCCATCTTCGTGCCATCTCTTTATCATATCCTCCACTGTCTTTCTCGGAATAGCATAATTCTTCCTAGAAGCTTCAATTATCTTATCTTTAAAAGAATGCTCCAGCTTCGCAATCGGCGGTAAGGTGGAAGCGGAAAAAGGTCTTGACCCCACTCCATTTATCATCAACCTTAGATAGATCTGAGTAAATCCGAGATTTACGATATCTTGAGCTATAAACTCAGGCGCAAACTCTTTCTCTAAAATATCGGCATCATAAGCTCCGACACGAAATACTATCATCGTTCCCACGTTTCCGAACACCGCAGCGTTAACCTCTTCTGACATTTGCTCTATATATTGATGCGCAATAGTTAAATTCAATTTATACTTCCTCGCTTCGGATAATATATCAGCGAAAGATTTATTGGCGAAAGATTGAAACTCATCAACATAAAAATAAAATTGAGGAAGCTTTTTAAGTTCTTCGCTTGATACGTCGGCGCGAGACATAGCGGCAAGATAGATTTTAGTGATAAGCATACTACCTAAGAGATTCGCATTCTGCTCACCTAACCGCCCTTTTGAAAGATTGATAATAATAATCTTTTTCTCGTCCATCAATTTGCGTAAATCAAAACTGGTCCTAGGCTGTCCGATAATATTTCTTATCAAAGGATTTGAAGTAAATTGACCTATCTTGTTTTGGATGGCCGGTGTCGCTTCCTGGGTATATCTGTCTGTATATTTGGCAAACTCATCGACCCAAAATGATTTGACCGTGGGGTCTGTGATATTATCTACAACCTTCTTTCTATACTCCTTATCAGCAAGCATTCTGTTGATGCTCATCAAAGTTGAGTTTGGGTATTCTAAGAGAGCGAGAAGCGTGTTGCTTAAGATGTATGACATTCTGGCAGACCATGCGTCAACCCAGATCTTCTCAAATGTGCTCATAAGACCCGCCACCACCAAGTGACGTTTGTCGTAACCGACATCTTCTAGCACATTAAAAGAAATAGGATACTCTGTATCAAACGGAGCAAAATAGATTACATCATCTATGCGATCCTCCGGCACATAATCCAAGAGGAGCTCGGCAGTCGCTCCGTGAGGATCTATAAAAGCCATTCCCTCGCCGTTTTGAATATCCTGCACCGCCATATTCTCAAGCATGGTAGATTTACCCATACCGGTCTTTCCTATAACGTAAACATGCTTTGTTCTATCATCGCGCTTTATACCGAAACGCTGGTGTTTATTACGAAAATTAGCTTCGGCAAAATAAGTAATATCTTTATTGTTCATTTAGAAAAATTATACCACATCTGTCAAGAACATGTAAAATTAAATATTTTATGTCAACCTGCCACGTTGACATAAATTTAAACGCCTCAATCCAAAGCTTCACGAGTATATGTATTACCTGCGTCCCATAACATCCAGCTAGTCAATCCGGTGTCATAGACGGCCTGTTTCTGCGCGCGGACCATCTCCGGGGTATAATGAACAGGATAATCATTGTCTTGAAGCCATGGTCTTAGCTTAAGCGGAGTTGACGATGCAGTGATAAGCCTTTTTACCGCTTCATCCATAGAGAACTTCACTATCTCATACGGATATAGATTCACATTTTGATACCCCATAAATCCTTTTGGGTAATGCGACGGATACACCATCGGTGCTATAAAATCAAAATATGGTTCGGCATATTCCAATATCTGCCCGATATTTAAATCATCTCTATTAGTTGTTGTCATTCCAAAAAGATCCGCTGATAATACCACACCGGTATCTTTCAGATTTTCGTGGAGATAGATAAAGAACTCTCTCAAGACCTTAGCCTTACCAAAATTTATATCAGCCAAAACTTCCTCCTCACTAAAAGGATAATACATATCATCCATGTTCCCATCTGACGGAAAACGTATATAGTCAAAATTAAGCTCATCAAAGCCGGCTTCGTATGACTCCTTGCTTAAGGTTACAATATAATCCCACATATCTTTAGCGCCTGGATCTATATAACTTATCCCCTTTCTGTCTTTCCACAAAAGAGATTTATCACTCTCTTTTTTAACAGCCAAACTTGGGTGGAGTTTTGCGTAATACGGATCTTGAAAAACAGTGACTCTCCCTACTACATAAATTCCTTTTTTGTGGAGAGAATCCACAAACTCTTTCATATCGCTGACATGGCAACCTCCTCCGCCAAACCCATCGAGAACAGGATCACCTGCCTTAAATGAAATCGTGCCTGTATAATCTTTTATATCTATCACTATAGTATTGAGCTCAGTCTCTTCTACAAGCTTCACCATTTTGCTTCGGATACTCGGCGTACCAGCCACGCAAGCTGTCATATATACGCCCTTCACCGCATCAGGCGTATCAAGATGAGTAGCAACAAAAGGGGCTTCAGTGCGCCAGTCAGGATCATTTATATCGCTATCCGCCAGATTGATCTCATCCTTTTCTACCGAAGCTATATTATTTGAAACATATTTAATCGGCTTGAAAAAATACGGTGAGGCAAAAAAAAGCAGGCCGAAACCTAACAAAAAAAATCCTCCGCTTAAATATATTTTTTTCCTTGCCATTATAATCAGATTTTAAATCAAATTTATCAAAAAAGCTAATTTAAAAAAATTTAAAATTATCGGCTTAATTTTACATAAACAGCCTCCAAGGTATTGCTAAATATCTATTTTTATCTATAATGAGATACCAAGTATGAATACATTAGCAGAACCAACAAAAGAGGTATCAATGGGAGTAATGGACCTTCTACTAAGGAAGGAGCCTGCCCTTCGTCCCAGAATCAACGAATTAATCGAAGGAAAGGTTATAGGAAAGGAACAATCTTCCATTTTTGTAGATATTACTCCTTTTGGCACAGGTATAATATATGGCAGAGAATTCAATAATGCCAGAGATATCATAAAGATCCTAAAACCCGGCGATTCTATAAGCGCAAAAGTGGTAGAAATTGAAAATGAAGACGGTTATATAGAGCTTTCATTAAAAGAAGCTAAACAAGAAAAAATATGGGCTGAAGTTGAAGAAACTCAGAAAAGCAACATCGCTTTAAATCTTACTGTTACAGACGCCAATAAAGGCGGTCTTATCATGGACTGGAATGGAATTCCAGGGTTCTTACCGGCCTCACAATTAAAACCTGATCATTATCCGAGAATTGAAGATGGCGATAAAGACAAGATTCTTCAAGAACTTAAAAAACTTGTCGGCACTAAAATAGCTGTCACTATAATAGGAAGCGATCAGAAAGAAGGGAGAATTATTTTGTCAGAGAAGAAAATAGAGTCAGAGGAGCTAAAAGAAATAGTGGAAAAATATAAAGTAGGCGATATTATAGAAGGAAACATAACCGGGGTAGTTGATTTTGGAATTTTTATAAAAATTGAAGAAGGACTTGAAGGATTAGCTCACATCTCAGAACTTGACTGGACACTTATTGAGAACCCGGGAGACCTCTTCAAAGTGGGAGAGAAGATAAAAGCAAAGATCATAGAGATAAAAGACGGCAAGATCTCACTCTCGGTGAAAGCTCTCAAGCCCAACCCATGGGAGAAAGCGAAAGACAAATACAAGAAGGGTGACATCATCAAGGGTGTTATCATCAAATTCAACAGGCACGGAGCGCTGGCAAGTATTGAAGAGGGTGTAGCCGGCCTCGTCCACATATCAGAGTTCGGTACAGAGGAAGAGATGAAGAAGAAGCTGGAACTTGGTAAATCATACGCCTTCCAGATAACTCTCTTTGACCCTAAAGAACAAAAATTGACCTTAAACTACGCTGAAGAAGGCAAAGCGATCACCGAAACAGAACAACAGTAAAACGCCTGCCTGCGCATACAGGAGGCAGGGCTCAGTTCTAAGACTAAACTTCTGTGCACCACTTCTGTGCACCACTCGGTGGTGCACATTTTAGTTAGTCTAAAATTCGCCTGAAGCCCATTCTTTCATAGCAACTTCCCATTCTTTCGGAGAACTATAAATCTCATCGAAAATATCGCGACTCACAAACGGCAAAGAATCTTCTCCTAAATATTCTCTCAAACTTGACCATTTATAATTTCTTAAAAAATTAATAGCATTATTCTTATTTTTAATCCCCTTTTCTTTCCAATTTTTCTCTGAACCCAAAAGATCAAGGGCGTTTAGATGAACATACAAAGAAATATATAATCGATAGGAATCATCATCTATGTGCTTTATCTTATAAGCACCTTGAAATAAATTTCCATTTCTTGAATACAATTTATTGAAATAATGAGCATAACCCATTTCTATTTTTTGCATAAACCTAGCTATTCCATTGCTTGCAACCTGTTCTAAAATTAAATGAAAATGATTAGGCAAAAGTGAAAAAGCATGAATTTTTACAAGGGGGTCGCTGGGGATGTTCTGATAAGCATCTTCCAGGCTATAACGAGAGATATTTCTATTCGGTGTATTTTCTGTATTAAAAAGTATTAGATTTACAATAAATCTTTCATAATCTTTTTTAGAAAGAAAAATTTTTCGTTTCTCTGTGCCACGATTAAAACAATGATATATTTCACCTCTAGCTGGAGTAAATTCCCTCATGATTCAATCATATCATAAATACCTAAACTGTGCACCACCGAGTGGTGCACAAAACAAAACAATTTAGGTGATAAAAGTCTGTTTATTTTGACTTTTTAAGACACAAATGCTTTTATGGGTACAGATAGCATATTATCAATAAAAATCGAAAGAAATAAGAAAATATAAAAAAGGAGGGTATGTCATGAAGAGGATAAAAAACAGGTCAGAAGAAATGCTAAGACAAAGAGCACAAGGACCATTCGGCAGTCGGTCACTTCCCACCAGCAACACATTTGGTCCGACTGAAAAAGATTTAAGTAGATTTCTAACTACCAGGGATCTTTTATCCATCTCTTGTGGCCTTTGGACAAAGAATGAGATTCTTTTTCTTTTAAGGAATAAGGAAAATAAACTAAACTTACTTATTGGGAAAAGGGAGACTATAATATCCTGCCCAAGCGAAAGAAGAGATGAACTTATTCAAATACTACAAGAGAAATTCCGAAGCCTGATATTCGAAGAAGATGGCAACCTTCGCTACATAGCTATGGGCAACGTCGAGGGAGTTCACGTTCTCTTGTGGCATGATAGTGGAAATTGTACTCTTATTATGCATTGTACCGAGACGACGTTTAAATAGATCATTGCCCAAAGCACTCAACGAACCTTACTAAGGTTCGTTGAGTGCTTTTTTTACAATTTTTACAATATTTTATGTTTTGCAATTGTGCAACACTAAGTGTTGCACAATTTAGTTTTTAGTTATACACGCTCATTGCCTTTGGGTAGCCTTCGGTGACTATCATCTCAAGCGCTTCGTGGATATTCTTAGAGACTTTTTTTATAACCTCAAGCTCCTTCGGCTTGAAATCACCGATGATGAAATCCACCACCTTCTTCTCCCCTTGCGGTTTCTTCACCTTCCCCTTCGGGGTCGCCGGTGATATGCCTACCCGTATCCTCACAAACTCTTTAGTCTTTAGAGTGCGGACGATTGACTCAACCCCCCTGTGCCCGCCCGAGCCACGGTTAAAAGAGATCTTGAAGGTGCCAAGCGCCAAGTCCAAATCGTCATAGATAACAATCAAATCTTGCGCCTTCTTTTTGCTCGTGATAACCAGCTTCAAAGAGAGTCCTGACTTATTCATAAAAGTCTCAGGGAGTATCACCTCCACTTTTTCTTTTCCCATCTTTCCACCCGACACCACAGCCTTTAACTTCTTATCGACTTTAAACTCTGAAAACTTTTCTTTCTTACAAAAAGATTCCGCAAGAATCCTGCCGGTATTATGTCGGCTACTTTTATACTCATCACCCGGATTACCGAGCCCTACTATATAATGCATCTACTGATTATATTATTTTTTTCTCACTTAAGCAAAACACCAGAGCACTCAACTACACCTTGCGTCAAGCGTAATTAAAGTGTATATTTATCTTAATGGAAAAAATTTTTGAACAAAGAGAACCTCAAACCGAAGACAATTATCAAGAAAATTCAAGCGAACTGAAAAATGAGAAAAATTCATTTTGGAGAGGCGTTTGGGAATTTACAAAATTCATATTGATCGCCCTCGTTATAATCGTCCCGATAAGAATGTGGGTCGCGCAGCCCTTTATCGTACACGGGCAATCTATGGATCCAACATTCAAAAACGGTGACTATTTGATAGTAGATGAAATATCGTATAAATTCACCAAGCCTAAAGAAGGTGACGTAATAATATTCCGCTATCCGAATGATCCGTCAAAATTTTTTATAAAAAGAATAATTGGATTGCCAAACCAGACACTGGAAGTGGAAGGTAAAACAATCTCAATGGAAAACGGTGAATACTTTGTGCTTGGAGATAATCGCAAGGCAAGCTCTGATTCGCGAGTATGGGGACCGGTTGATGAAAGTCTTATCATAGGCAAGGCATTCTTAAGACTATGGCCGATAACAACTCTAAATATGTTCCCCGGACAAGATGAAGAGACAACTAAAAGATTACTAACCAATTAATATTAATAAATTGATTTGATTATGAGCGCCAAAGAAAAAGACAAGAAAGAAATTTTCCAAACACCTAAAGGGATGAAAGACATCCTGCCGGAAGATTACGAGTATTACTCATTCATTTATGACAAGATAGGGAGTATCGCAGAGTATTACGACTTTAAGCCTATTCAGACTCCTCATCTTGAGAAAATAGATTTATTTACCGCGGCGATAGGAGAAACAACAGACATAGTGGAAAAAGAGATGTACACACTAAAAACAAAAGGTAAAGACCATTTGGCCCTAAGACCTGAAGGGACGGCCCCGATAATGAGGTCATATATCGCAAACGGCATGCAATCCAGGCCCCAACCCGTGCTTCTCTACTATAAAGGATCCTTTTTCCGCCATGAGAATCCGCAAAAAGGGCGCCTCAGAGAATTTCAGCAATTTGGCCTTGAAATACTTGGGGAAAGAAAAGGTGTCGCCGAAGCCACGATAATAAAAATATTTTTAACAGCCATACAAGAGCTCGGAGGGAAAGAACTTATAGTTCACATAAACAGCATAGGAGATAAAGAATGCCGTAATACATACAAGAAAGAACTTATCGCCTATTACAGGAAAAAGATAAATCATATATGCCGTGACTGTAAGAATAGAATCAAAACCAACCCATTAAGACTCTTAGACTGCAAAGAAGATAAATGCCAAGAGATAAAAAAAGAAGCGCCCAAAATGCTTGATTATCTGTGCCAGCATTGCCGAGAACATTTTAAAGATACCCTTGAGCTCTTAGACGCTTTTGAAGTGCCGTATATTGTGGACCACACGCTTGTGAGAGGTATTGATTATTACTCAAGAACAGTATTTGAAATTTTCCCTGGTCCGGTCCAAAAAGAAAAAACCGAAGAATCAGAAAATGGAAAAGAACAAAACACTAAGAACAAAGAAACTGTATCAGCTCTAGCCGCCGGCGGACGATATGATGAACTTGGGAAAATACTCTCCAAAAAAGAAATCCCGGCATCAGGCGGAGCGGTAGGAATAGAAAGGCTTATATCCTTCCTCAAAGAATTGGGAATAAAGCCTAAAGCAAAGAAAAAACCGAAAATATTTTTCATTCAGCTTGGGACATCAGCCAAATTTAAGGCTTTTGAAGTAACAGAAAAACTTCGCAAGGCAGGGATACCAATAAGCCAGTCTTTTGCCAAAGAAGGGCTAAGCGACCAGCTAAAGATTGCATCAAAACTAAATATGCCTTATGCTATAATCCTAGGGCAAAAAGAGGCCTTGGAGGAATCTGTAATCTTAAGAAATATGGATAACCGATCTCAAGACATAGTCCCTATTAGCGATATAGTGGAAGCCATTAAAAAGAAATTAAAATAATATAAAAATTTTAAATAATATGATTGAAGTAAAGAAAAAAGAAAAAGAAACTACATCAAGTGTTATAAGAAGATTTTCACGCAAGATGCAGCAATCAAATATCATCTCAACGGTAAAATCCTTAAGATATAATACAAGAGCCAAATCTGGCTTTAAAAAGAAACAGGATGCACTAAAGAGAATTGCTAAAAATAAGGTGAAAGATAGACTTAGAAAACTTGGAAAAATCAAATAACAAAAAGCGGAAGGCGTTAAACCTCCGCTTTTTGTTTACCGGCTAAATAATCCAGACTGAAACAGCCGGCAAAGAAAAGATTGATAAAAATAATTTGCTTGTATTGCGCTTTCGGGATATTCTAAGTATTAATGATAGATTTTTCTAATCTTACAAAAAAACGCCGTCCTTCCCTGCCATGGGAAGAAGTTAAAAATATGATCCTAAAAAGAGACTATAATCTTAGTGTGGTTTTTGCCGGCAATTCTCTAATGAAAAAGCTCAATAAAAAATATCGCAAAAAAGACAAGTCTGCGAATGTACTGTCTTTCCCGCTATCTGCTAAAGAAGGCGAGATATTCATAAACCTTTCATACCCGCATTCCTTTTCATCAAAAAAAACTATGGCTAAACAAAAAAAACGCGATAGGATTCTCCATCTTTTTATACACTCCCTTCTGCATTTGAAAGGATTCTCTCATAGTGATAAAATGGAGATTGAAGAAGAAAAATTTTTGAAAAAATTCAGATAAACTAAAAATAATTATGGCAAGAAATATAATAGCAGGCCTTGATGTCGGCACTTCAATAATAAGAATCATAATAACAGAACAAAGAAAGGGCGAGCCATCACCAAGAATATTGTCTTTTCATCAGTGTCCTTCAGCCGGTATAAAACACGGCTATATAACAGACTACAATGAAGCCGTAGTAAGTATTAAAAAATGCATAAGTGAAGCGCAAATGAAAGCTGGCGTAACTATAAAACAAATTTATCTTGGCATAGGTGGTATAAGCCTGGACTCTCTAAGGAGCAAGGGCAGTGTGATAATCTCCAGAGCCGATAGTGAAGTGTCAGAACATGATGTTAAAAGGGCCATAAGTCAAAGCGAAGATGAACTTCCCAACATAATAAACAGGACGATCCTGCATACTATTCCTATCAACTTTAAAATAGACGGAAGTACAATCTTCGGGAGACCAATCGGCATGAAAGGCAAGAAGCTTGAAGTAGAAATGCTTTTTATAACAATAATGACACAACACCTGGATGATTTAATAAGAGCTGTTGAAGAAGCCGGTCTTGCGGTAAATGATGTAACGGCATCCCCTATCGCTGAAAGTCATTTTATACTGAATAAAAAACAAAAAGATGCAGGGGTAATTTTAGCCAACATTGGAGCTGAAACTGTATCAATAGTCGTCTTTGAAGAAGGCGCGCCTATCTCAATGGCAGTTTTCCCTATCGGCTCGGCGCACATTACCAACGATATTGCGCTAGGGATGAAGATCCCGCTTGAAGAAGCTGAGGGAATGAAAATTAATTATAACGAAGAAGCCCCTCAAAGAAAGAAACTGGGAGACATAATAGAAGCCAGGCTTCATGATATCTTTGAACTTATAGACAACCACCTAAAAAAAATAGGCCGAAACGGACTTTTGCCGGCCGGCATCGTATTAACAGGAAGCGGTTCAAACCTCACAAGCCTTGAGGATATCGCCAAATATACACTCAAACTTCCAGCAAAAATCGGTCTTGCCACATTGTCTGATCCAAAAAAACCAGACGGCCAAAAACAACTAAACGATCTTGGATTTTCTGTCGCTTACGGTCTATGTATTATTGGAAACAATGAAAGTGATTATGCCGGAATAAGCAGTGAAATAACAAAAAAAACAAAAAACATATTGGTAAAATACCTGCAAATACTCCTTCCTTAAAGCCATTTGCATTATAATTTTTTTTTGGTATTATAAGTTCTATATATGGCTAGAGTAAAACCAGAAGTAGAGGCATTTGCCCGAATAAAAGTAATAGGAGTTGGCGGCTCAGGCTCAAACGGAGTCGACCACATGATAAAAAACAAAGTAAAAGGCGTTGAATTTATCACTATTAACACTGATGCTCAAAGCCTACACCACAGTCTCGCGCCGAAAAAAATCCACATAGGTAAAAACCTCACAAGGGGTCTCGGCGCCGGTATGAATCCTGACCTGGGCAGACAGTCCGCCGAAGAAACCAAAGAAGAGATTCAAGATGCCATTAAGGGAGCTGATATGATATTCCTTACTTGCGGTATGGGTGGCGGCACAGGCTCAGGAGGCGGACCCGTAATAGCAAGAGTCGCTAGAGAACAAGGCATATTAACTATCGCCGTCGTCACAAAGCCTTTTGCTTTTGAAGGAGCTCAGAGAATTGCAATAGCTGAAACAGCGCTCAATAATCTAAAAGAAGCCGTGGACGCAATGATAGTCATTCCAAACGATAAACTTATACAACTCGTCCAAAAAGAGACCACTTTCTCTTCCGCTTTTGCAATGTGCGATGAGATACTTAGGCAAGCCGTTGAAGGCATTTCAGATCTCATAACCATGCCCGGAATAATCAATGTAGACTTTGCCGATGTAAAAGCAATTATGCAAGAAGCCGGATCAGCCCTTATGGGCATCGGACGAGGCCAAGGAGAAAAAAGAGCGGAAGAAGCCGCCAAAATGGCGATTAATTCTCCCCTTTTGGATGTTTCTATCCACGGAGCAAAAGGCGTTCTCTTTGCTATCTCAGGCGGAGATGATATGACTATGCATGAGATACAAGAAGCTGCTAATATCATTACTGAATCCATAGACCCAAGCGCAAGAGTAATATTCGGCGCGCTTAAAGACGACAAACTAAAGAAAAACGAAATAAAAATTACTGTTATTGCGACTGGTTTTCCCGAAGTAACGATGAGAAAACCTTCTCTATTTCAAAACAACACAATAGAAACTTCTAAAGAAAAAGAAAAAAAGGATGATATTAAAGAAACTTTAATAGAAGACCCTAAACAAAGCGAATGGGACTCTGTTCCTGCTTTCTTAAGGAGAAGAAAGGTTTAATAATTTTAATAATAAATATGAAAAATAATTTAACAATACCCGTAGCAATAATAGTGGCCGCTGTTATAATAGGCGGCGCGGTAATTTTAACAAAAAATAACGGCACTGATTCCGGAAGTAAAACAAAAAAAGAAACCGGCTCCAACATCTCTATAAGACCGGTATCAGAAGACGACCATATCTTGGGAAACCCTGACGCAGAGATAAAATTAGTTGAATTCTCAGACACGGAATGCCCTTACTGCAAAGTGTTCCACGGCACAATGAATCAAATAGCCAATGAGTACGGCAAAGACGGAAAAGTAGCTTGGGTTTATAGACACCTCCCGCTTGATTCGCTCCATTCAAGAGCCCGCAAAGAGGCTGAAGCGACAGAGTGCGCTAGAGAACTCGGGGGAAATACCAAATTCTGGGAATATATCAATAATCTTTATTCAGTAACTCCGTCAAATAATAATCTTAATCCAAATGAATTGCCGAATATTGCCGAATCGATAGGATTAGACCGAGTGCAGTTTGAAGAATGCCTTTCAAGTGAACGGAACGCTTCAAAGGTTGAGGAAGACGCGCAAGAAGCGATAGCAAACGGCGGAAACGGCACACCATTCACTATAATAATTGATAAAAATGGCAACCAAATTCCATTTTCAGGAGCATATCCTTACTTTGAAGCGGATACTCGCTTCTTTGACAGTCTTCCTGTCTATGAACAAGAAATATTCTGTGATGAAAACAAGGCTTGCGGGATAAAGGTGATGATAGAAAATCTGCTTGCCAAATAAATAAACTCTACGGACTATAACTAAAAAATCCGTTCGTCCGCCAGCTGGCGGACGAACGGATTTTTTAGTTAGATTAAAAGAATTATTATTTTCCTTTATCCTTCTCTAATATGTAGTTATAAGCAGAAAGGGCCGCTTTTGCCCCCTCGCCGGCCGCTATG
Source organism: Patescibacteria group bacterium (assembly GCA_024654625.1). Taxonomy (NCBI): domain Bacteria; species Patescibacteria group bacterium. The sequence goes on along the minus strand of JANLHB010000039.1, from coordinate 2,214 downwards.
ATACATTGCTTATACAAAGTGCTCGAGACATCGCCTGCCGCATATACACCAGGCACAGATGTCTGTGTTGTCTTGTGGTCTATCTCCACCTCGCCATATTCATTCAGCTTAACGAAATTATCTAAAAAATTTGTCGCCGGCACCCAACCGATATTTACAAATACTCCTTGGACACTAAGCTCATTAGTGTCATTGTCAGAAAGGTCTCTATACAAAAGCTTCTCTACAAAATTAACACCTTGTATCTCTTTCGTTTCAGCCCGAAGAATAAACTCCACCTTACCCGTCTTTTTAAGAGCTTCCACTGTCGCAGGATCTCCCTTTATATCAGCGCCATATTCAAGCACATAAATCTTATTCGCATATTTCAAGAGATCATTTGCCGACTCAAGACCGGAATTACCGCTCCCTATTACTGCCACATCTTTACCGCCAAAAAGTGGCGCATCGCAAGTCGGGCAGAAACTTACCCCCTTATTCTCAAACTCTTTCTCGCCCGGGATTCCTAATAGACGCGGACTCTTTCCCGTTGCGATGATGATAGTCCTTGCTTCATATACATCTCCTCCTTTCAAATGCACAACAAATTTATCTTTGCCGTCCGGATGAACATCAATCTTTTCCACTATCGCGCCCTCTTCTATGAGCACGCCGTATCTATCTACCTGTTCTTTTATCTTCATTGTAAGATCTTTGCCGGCAATGGTCATAAAACCGGGAAAATTCTCTATTCTGTCAGTTTTTAAATTTTGCCCGCCTATCTCTTTGGTTAAAATTATAGTTTTAAGTTTTTTACGAGCGGCATATATTGCCGCCGTCATACCGGCAGTCGCCCCGCCTATAATCACTACATCGTATTTTTTTTCTTCTGTCATATTTTATTATAGAAAAATTCAAAAGTTATTTTCTGTAGAATTTCCCTATCTGCCTCTTTTTGAGGCAGAATTCGTTCTTAAAGAAAATGAGTTTTTAAATCTTTCTGAATTACCTTTTAATTTATAAAAGTGAGCCTGGGAGGGATCGCCGTGCACCACTAAAGGGTGCATGGCGCCGTGTCCTACTGAAGAGGACACGGCGAACCTCCGACCTTCACAACCCGCCTGCTATAAATGTGAGCCTGGGAGGGATCGAACCTCCGGCCTTCACAATGTCAATGTGACGCTCTACCACTGAGCCACAGGCTCGCACACCAAAAAATTATACCAAACCACGACTCAAATAGCCACTTTTCAACGGCCAAGTCTTAAGAGGGTTTAGCCGTTGAAATTTGCAGGTATGATGGGAGTCGCCCCGCAGTTACTAATTCGCCATGCTCATAAGTACTACTGGGCGCGGCTCGCGGTTTCGCTCCGATGGGTCGCTCAACATCGCTCCGCCGTTCGACTCCCCGACGCGAGGCAAGAAGTTGCCTCGCTTAGGGTCATCACACAAAGTAAAGACCGCCCTTTCGGGGGGCGGATTACTTTGTGTGATGACCCTACGGGGAGTCGAACCCCGGTTACCGGCTTGAAAAGCCGATGTCCTAACCATTAGACGATAGGGCCAAATTGTTTTACTTAAATAATCTTTCGATCGCGCTTCTCTTCTTCCATGATTTTAACTGTTTTTCTCTCTTAAACGCAAGTTTAAATTCATCATATTCTTCAATTAATTTTATAGAGAACGGGGCGCAATTTTTTGTAGATTTTACTCTGCCATTTTTATGTTCTATTAACCTCTTCCTTAAATCTTTAGTCGAACCAATGTAATATGACTTATCTTTGCATTCAAGTATATAAACGGATGATTTCATGTTTGTTAATGTAATAACCATTAGTCCCGATATTGTCCAAATCTTCGATTTGGGTACAATATCGAGGATTCTCGATATCACGAACAAATTGGAAATTTGTGTGATATCGGAAACGATAGGGCCGTATTAATTAGTCGTTATATACTAGCTATTAGAAAAATATATCATCTTTTGCAAAAAATGTAAAAAGTGATAAGTTTTAAGCATGGAAGAGTGGCTGAGTGGTTTAAAGCGCAGCTCTCGAAAAGCTGAGGAGGAGTAATCCTCTCGTGAGTTCGAATCTCACCTCTTCCGCAACGGCCAATTTTAATACCTATAGAAACGGTATTAAAATTGGCCGTTGCGGTGTGTATTAAACAAAGTTCGAATGTATTTTGCTGATAATCCTGATGCCGACTAATCGCACGCGCGGAGCGCGTGGT
>JANLHB010000038.1 GCA_024654625.1 Patescibacteria group bacterium | reverse complement strand
AAATATCCTTTTGCGAGTTTTTTTTCTGAAAAATGGGTTAAGAAATTCTTAAAATTTTATTGGCCTATAGTTGTCTCGGAGATAGAAGGGATGAAAGATAAAGATGGGAGATCTGTTAAGGGTTGGGTTTTAGGAATACCATTAACAGCAGATCAAATGGTGATTGAACGTAAACTTACAAAGAAAAAAATATTACAAGCTACGAAGCTCGCTGAAAAATTAGGGGTCTCTATTATGGGATTAGGCGCTATGACAGCTTCATTGACACGGGGCGGACTAGATTTAATAAAAGATACTAACATTGGTATTACAACGGGAAGAGCCTATACAGTAAAAACGGTAACAGATACTTTATTTGCCATATCTAAAAGATTAAATATAGATTTGAAAGAATCAAAAATCGGAATTGTTGGTGCGGCTGGAGGAGTTGGTTCTGGTTGCTTTAAACTACTAGCTGCTAGCGATAGTAGTAATTTTATCCTGATCGATTTGGATCGAAAGTTAGATATTGTAAATGGCTTTGTAAACGAGATAAAACATAAATTTAAAGATAAGACATTTTTTATAGATATTTCTAGTGAAATGAGTGATATTAGATCAGCAGATATAATTATCGCGGCCACAAATTCACCAGACGTAGTCATCAAATCTGAGGATTTAAAATCTGGGGCAGTGATTATTAATGATGCTCAGCCTTCAGATATATCACCAGATATTTATAAAAATAGAAATGATGTGTTAATATTAGAAGGAGGAGTTATCAATACACTGGGGATAAATTATCATTTTAATTTTGGATTATTAAATAAAGAAGATACCTTCTGTTGCCTGGGCGAAGTCATGATTTTAGCATATGGAAAACATGAAAAACATTATGCACTTGGTTATTTAGATATGGATTTGATAGATGACATTTCTACTCTCTCTAAAAATCTAAATTTTAGGTTGGCTGAATTTCAAAACCATATTGAGGGAAAGATATTAGATGAGAAGATGGAGAAAATAAAAAGTATAATAAAAAAATAATGTATTTATTTGATATAATAAATATTTTCGTATTTTTAACAGGGCTTATAAATATAGTCTATGGTTTAATAATATACTCAAGAAATAGGAACAATATAACAAATTTCTGGTTCTTTCTCCTTGCCACGTCTGTGTTTTTGTGGGTTATGTCCATGTTCTTTTATAGAGGGTCATCTGTTAATGTAATTTTGTGGTCTAGATTATTATATTTTACTGCTGCTACTATACCATTATCATTTTTATACTTCACTTACTCTTTTCCAGAAGAAAAAATCAAATTTAAGTTCTGGCAAAAATATTTATTACCTATACCTTTCTTTTTTGTCATTTTTTTATCTTTATACCCTAATTTATTGATTGAAGGGGCAAGTACCATGGCTAATAAAGAGAATATTATTTTCTTTAATCATACTATATATTATTTTTATAGTGCATACATAACAGGTTATTTTATCTGGGGATATATAAATTTGATTTTAAAACATTTTAAAATCTCAGGTGAACGTAGGTTTCAGTTAAATTATATAATAATAGGAACAGTCCCTTCTTCTATTATTGCATCAATTACTAATTTACTGTTGCCTTCTCTTGGAATTTTTGAGTTTAATTGGGTGGGGCAGTTTATGGTGGTATTAATGATGTCATCGATATTTTATGCGATGCTTAAATATCACTTATTTAACATAAAAGTTGTTGCCACGGAATTATTAGTCTCTGTCGTTTGGATAGTTATTCTGTTAGATTTGTTAACAGCCGACACATTAAAAAATATAATATTTGAAGGATCTCTATTAATTATTACTATTTTCTTCGGCATCCTCATCATCCGCAGTGTTATTAAGGAGGTGCAAACTCGGGAAAAAATACAGGCTTTGGCGCTAGAGTTGAAGAGCGCTAACGATAAGTTGAAGGAGATGGATCAGATAAAGTCGGACTTTGTCACTATCGCTTCTCACCAGCTCCGCACTCCACTTACGGCTATCAAAGGCTATGCTTCACTCATGCTTGAGGGGAGTTATGGCAAGGTGCCGGAGAAGATGAAAGACCCTTTGAGTAAACTTTTCAGATCTTCTGAGAGGATGGTGGTGATGGTGGGGGATTTTCTAAATGTTTCTAGGATTGAGCGTGGCAAGATAGATTATGAATTTACAAAATTTGATGTATTGAAAATTGTTAAAGAGCTTTTTGAAGAGTTTAAGTTAAGTATGGAGAAGGAGGGGAGAAGCGACCCTAAACTCTACTTTGATACAGAGGTTAAGGGTGAAGTATTTGTAAATGGCGACGAGGGGAAGATAAAGCAGGTCCTCTCAAATTTGATAGACAACGCTATCAAATACACCCCTGTCCACCCGAACGGACCGTCCGGCTTTGTGAAGATAATTTTTACTTTACCTAAAGATAAAAATGTCGCCCTTGTGACTATTA
>JANLHB010000037.1 GCA_024654625.1 Patescibacteria group bacterium | reverse complement strand
AGGAAGACCTATAAAAACAAATGATAGTAAAAGAGAAGCGTTAAAACGGAAGGTTTTTAGAAAGATCAAAATAGTAGTAATACCTGGAGAAGTGATTTTTAAAAAAACTATTTCTAAAGAAAAAAGCGTTGGGCATGATTTTATTGTTATGCGAGCGGAATATAGCTATGGTGATCCAATTGCAATAAAAAGTGAAATTAAAAAAGCAAAATTATTTTCACGAATGGAAATAGAAAATATGATTGTAAATAGTGAAATTTTGGAGAATCACGCTGCCGCTCTAAAGAAGTTTTTTGAATTTGAAAATATTTAAAAAGAGTGTCACTTTTTGCCCACAATGTACTACTTATTATGGTGAGGAGTGAAGTTGATTTTATTTTATTTTATCTTATCTTATCTTATCTTATCTTATCTTATCTTATCTTATCTTATCTTATTTTTCGCGAAGGAGATGCATAGTATTTCAATGTTTAGTATTTTATAATTTTATTATTTATGAGAAGAGAGGTTAATACAATGCGAGCAGAACTGAGAAACAAAATATACCAGGAACGAATAGCCGAGATCAAATCGTTATACGAGTATTGGGATGTTTGCGAGATATCCGGAAATAATCATGGCAAAAGTAATTCTCTTTTAAACAACTATGGTACCGAATGTTGCCCTGACAGTGATTGCCATGGTGACAGTTCATGTGGCGCGGCAGGTGGCGCATGATAAAAAATCTTACTAAGTGGTTTTCGGTCCAGTGGCACATGACATCACATTGTGATCAGCGCTGCAAACACTGCTACCTTTGGAATAGTCCTGATGTCTATCAGAGGGAGGTGTCGCATGAGCTCCCTCTGGCAGGCTGTATAGGGTTAATTGACAGTGTTTTCGAACTGTGTAAGGTGGCTGGCGCCAGGCCAATGTTCTATTTGACTGGTGGGGACCCTTTAGCAAGACCAGATTTTTTCAAGATCCTTTCGTATCTTCATAAGAAAAGCGTGCCAGTACAAATGATGGGTAATGCTCACGGTCTATCCGATGAGATAATAGGACTTTTAAAGTGCCATGGTGTTAAAAGTTATCAGTTGAGCCTTGACGGTATGAAAAACAAACATGATTGGTGTCGTGGCAAAGGTAGTTTTAAGAAAACGGTAGATGCAATAAAGTTACTAAAAAAAAATGATATGCCTGTTGTCATAATGTTTACCCTTACCCAGGAGAATGCTTGCGATTTGGCGGCTGTATTCGAATTATGTTGCAAATTGGAAGTCACCAAGTTTGCATTTGCCAGGTTTTCACCACAGGTCGAACCTGACAGCAAGCGTCAAGCCCATACGGAAATTAATCCACATAGTTACCGTAAATTGCTTGATACTCTCTATAACAAAGAACAACAGGCACACGAGAGAGGATACAGGACCATCCTTAGTAAAAAGGATAATCTGTGGAATCTCTATTACTATGAGCGTGGTTTGTGGACACCACCCGATAATCCGGATAACAAAATCCATTCCGGTTGCCATATCGGGCGTGCAAGCCTCACTGTCCTCTCAGATGGGACTGTATATGCATGCCGTCGTTTTGAAAGCCCTATTGGCAAGTTTCCTGAACAATCGGCATTAGCTATATTTACATCAGATTCTCTTCAGGAATACAGAAATATTAATAAATTCACAAAATGCTCATCATGTTCTCTTTTATACTTCTGTAGAGGATGTCCAGCGATATCTTTCTATAAAACTGGTAATTTTTATGGAGCTGACCCGCAATGTTGGAAAAATTAAGATGGCTTATAAATAAATTGATGTTTTTCCCTTATGTATGCAACATAAAATCAATTGAGGCTTTAGCCGGAAATAAGCCGTCATTTTTTGTCTATCAAATGAGACTAATACTAATGAAAAATAAAAGTTTTGCTGTCTTTACGGTAATTGAAAATATTATAGAAAGGAACAGGAGACAGAAATGATAGATGGTGTACAACGTACGCTCATTATCGGCGGTAAAGGTAAAATGGCACAATTATTAATGCCTTATTTCCCTGGCCCTACTACTTTAG
>JANLHB010000036.1 GCA_024654625.1 Patescibacteria group bacterium | reverse complement strand
TAGACTTTAATATACTATCTTTCAATCATAACTGTCGTCTTGTCATAACCTTTTTAAGCTAAAAAACTTAAAAAGGAAATTCCTATATAATCGAGTTATCATTTTTTGTTTTCTGTACCAATCCGCCATTGGAAGCACATAGTTCATTCATTAATTTTCCTTTCCCTGCGCTGAGGCTTTCAATATATTTCGCACACTCAAAAGAGCGGCCTTGTCTCTCTTTCATGCTATATTTCTCATCAGGTGCCCTATATTTTTCTGGTATGTTGAGTTTAGGTGCTCCAATTCTCGGTAAATGTGTAAATCTAAAACCCAACTCAAGTGCTTGGGGTACAACTCTATTTAGATACTCTGAAATTTCTGGACCTCCAGAACCATTGTGTAAAGAAACTTCCTTACCATCTACAGACATAGAAAATCCAGCTTTGTAATTGGCATAGTGTTCCTTTCTGTCTTTTTTCTTAATGGTTTCTATTGTGGCTAAGCCCTCAAAAAAGTAGGGCTGAATTGCGCTATTATTTATTAGCTCATAGATCCTAGTATAGATTGGATCTGAACTATTTCGCTTGTCTTCATCTACGATGATTTCCCATACATTAGAATCGAATGTAACTGACGTGCTCATGGTTCTCTCTTTGTTAATTTAGATGCATAACATGGAAAAATACCCATTGGATATTCCATGTTCAAAATGTTAATAAGTAATATTATGGAAATCAAGAGGAAATTCAGGCCAGATCCTAATTTAAAATTTATGGAACGAGTCTTCCAGGTATTGAGCATCTCGGGCATCCGGAATATCCAGCGGAAAGGCTTGTATATGAGTATCAGAGAGATGTAAAAAAAGGAAGAGAAGATGTTGAGGTTCCGAAGAATCTGGATATTGAGAATCCGCTGAATAGATGGTGGGGGCATTGCCTCGATTTCTTCGCGCAATGGATTAAGCAGACCCATTAAACTACCTCCTCTTAATATGGAGTGCATCATCTGTGATGATGCGTAATAAAGCAGTAACACCCGCCTAATAGACTGGCGGACAGGCGGTTACTGCACTCCAAAAAAACAACTCTGATTTTGTTCTCTTAGCGTTCTTTGCAACTGTTATGTAAAGAGGTTTTTAGTTTTAGAAATATTTATTAAAAAACCCTTTTTTAAATACGTTTTTAATAGGATAATGGAGAAATAGATTAAATAATATACACTTATCTATGGAGGTGAATATGTCAGTAAAATATAATATACATTTTCTTTTTTTCCTTGTTTTACTTTTTTTAATGCCATTCAGTTTATTTGCCGAAACTAAATATGAGAAAGCAACTTTTGCGGGAGGCTGTTTCTGGTGTATGGAACACCCTTTCGAAAAGCTGGAAGGTGTTTCAGAAGTTTTATCAGGATATACAGGTGGGCAAAAGGAAGATCCAACGTACGAAGAGGTTTGTGCAGGAGCAACCTTTCATCTTGAAGCGATCCAGATAACGTACGATCCCTCTAAAATAAGTTATTCAAAACTGCTTGATCTCTTCTGGCGGCAGATAGACCCAACCGATCCTGACGGCCAGTTTGCCGATCGAGGCTCACAGTACAGAACAGCAATTTTTTATCACAACGAAGATCAAAAGCGTCTGGCAGAGGAATCAAAAGAGCAATTGGACAAGTCAGGAAGATACGACGAGCAGATTGTTATAGAGATTACTGAGGCAACTTCATTTTATAAAGCTGAAGAATATCATCAGGATTTTTATAAAAAGAGCCCGCTAAGGTATAAGACTTATAGAAGAGGCTCTGGTCGTGATAAATTCCTGGAAAGGATTTGGGGCAAAGAGATGGATACCGGGCGTGGTAGCAATAACAAAAAATTTGATAAATCCACTAAAGAGGAACTGTTGAAAAAATTGAATCCATTACAATATAAAGTAACTCAGGAAAGTGGCACGGAAA
>JANLHB010000035.1 GCA_024654625.1 Patescibacteria group bacterium | reverse complement strand
TCCCACATTGTTATGAATCCTTTTGTTCCGCGAAAGATATTAAATTGACGCATATTAAAGACTTAATTAAAGTCTCATATGTATCTGAACTTATTCATACTATAGATTATCAACAGAAATCATTTTATCTATATAGTCTGAATCTTCTCTGGCTTCCTCAGTATCTGGACTGTAAAACTTAAGGGGAACAATATTACTATGCCACGCATCTAAAATAACGTCAGTAAAACGCCACATAGATTGAACTTCGTCTGTGCTTACAAATAATGTCTGATCTCCAAGTATGCAATCTAAAAGCAACTTCTCGTACTCCTCCACATATTGAGCCCTCTCACCGTTTCTCCTATAAATAAAATCCAAAGTTCTTTTTTCCATTTCCATATCAAGCCCCGGTTTCTTTGACCAAAATTCTATAGATATCTTCTCTTCCGGTTCAACTGCAAAAATTATCCTGTTTTTAAAATGTATTCCCGGCGGACATAAACAAGGAGTTTTATGTTTAAAAGTTACAATAATCTCTTTTATCTGCTCTTTCATACGCTTTCCGCTCTCCATTATGACAGGCACTCCGCCGAAACGAGAACTATCAAGATAAAAAAGAATCTTGAAATAAGTTTCTGTTTCGGAATCAGGCTTTACTCCTTTTATGTCCCTATAACCTTCATACTGAGCCTTGTAAGAATAATTTTTTATATCCTCTGTTGATAAAATTTTTAATGTTTTAAGAACATCAAAACGTTTTAATCTTATTGAACTAGAGTCAAAATTTAAAGGGCTGTCCATCGTCACCAATGCCAGCATTTGAAGTAAATGATTTTGACCTACGTCACGAAGAGCTCCTATTCCATCATAAAATTCACCTCTCTCTTCTGCGCCGACTTTTTCCAGCAAGCGAATCTCAATCTTCTCTATAAAATCTTTATGCCAGCTGTCTTCAAAAAGATTGTTAGAAAATCGGAAAGTTAAAATATTCTGAAGCATCTCCTTGGCAAGATAATGGTCTATTCTATAAATCTGCTCTTCACGAAAAAGCCTTCCTAAAAGATTATCCAAATCCTTTGCCGTTTCCGAATCTTTGCCAAAAGGTTTCTCCACCAAAACCCTAGTCCACCCTTCCGCCGGAGAACAAGGTAAAGTTAGCCCGGACGATGCCAGATTCTTTAATATCATTTCATAATTTACCGGCGGAACCGAAAGATAAAAAAGCTTATTTGAACATATCCCCCACGATATATCTATATCTAAAAGATATTTTGCAATATTTTTATAATTATCTTCATCGTTAAACTGCCCCGTCTTAAATGAAAAGACGCTGAGAAAAGAATGATATATATAATCCTCTTTGACACCATGACTTCTTAATATCTCACCGACGCGATTTCTAAAATCATCATCAGAAAGAACAGCCCGCGAAACGCCTACGACTTTAAAAAGCTTAGGCAAACGATCTTTCCTATATAAGTTAAAAAGAGCGGGGGCTATTTTCTTCTTCATAAGATCGCCAGTCGCTCCAAATATTACAAACACTGTGGGAATATTTTTAGTTTCATCTATTTTCATAATTATAACAATATAATACACTACAAAATGAAAAACGCCACCAAACAGCAGGATTTTTCACTTTATAAATTATATGTTATTATATTATCCATATGGAAAATGAAAAAGAAAATAAATTTGTAAATCTACCGGACGCAAAACTGTCTAGACTGCCTCATACAAGAAAAGAATTGTTAGAAGCTTCAAAAGAAAGAATCTCTCGCATAGGTAAAGAGTTTACCGCCGGTTTTGAATTTATAAACCACTACCCGAAATCCGTGACTTTCTTCGGCTCAACAAGATTAAATAAAGACAATAAATATCATCAAAAAGCGATACACCTTGCCGAAGAGATATCAAAACTGGGATATACTGTTGTAACCGGCGGAGGTCCGGGGATAATGGAAGCGGCAAACCATGGCGCCTACAACATAGGAGGACCGTCACTCGGCTTCAATATCCAGCTTCCTTATGAGCAGGTACTTAATCCTTATGTCACCAAATCACAAAGCTTTTATTATTTCTTCAGCAGGAAAGTGGCTCTTTCATTTTCTGCTGAGGCATATCTTTACTTCCCGGGAGGATATGGCACGATGGATGAATTTTTTGAAATATTAACGCTTGTCCAAACAAATAAAATACCGAAAGTGCCGATTGTGCTTGTAGGAAGCGAATTCTGGAAACCGCTTGATAAATTTATCCGCGAACATCTCTTTGAAAAATATAAGACTATTGATAAAAGGGATTTCTCTCTCTATAAGATCATTGATGACGAGAAAGAAATTCTAAAAATTATAAAAAGGGCCCCGATGAGAGACGAGTAAACTAAAACTAAAACTAAAAAAATAATCGGTAACCGCCGATTATTTTTTTAGTTTAACGCTTTTTATCTATATGATCCATAGCATAATCAAGACTGCCTCTTACTTTCTTCTTCGGATTAAAAATGCCGTTAGGGTCGAAAATATCCTTTATCTCTTCAAATATATTACACACCTCTTTTCCGTACATCATTTTAAGATATGGGGTGCGGATTAGTCCGTCATTATGCTCGCCAGTTATAGAGCCCTTATACTTAATCACCAATTTATAAACTTCTTTTGAAAGATTCTTTATTATATTTACCGACTCCGGGTTAGAGAAATCCATAAGCGGTATAATATGGAAATTGCCGTCTCCCACATGCCCTGCAACCGTATAGATTATATCGTAACGGCTTAAAAGATTATTTAATTTAGGCAAAAATTCCGGCAATACTTCCGGTTTTACAGAAATATCTTCAATAAAAGGCGCTGTGCGCAGCTTCTTCATATGTTGCCGTAGCAAGTTGAAACTCTCTCTTCTAAATGTCCAAAATTTTTTTGCTTCTCTTTCCGTCTTTGTAACTTTAGTTTTTAAGCCAAAATTTTCTAAACTTTCCTGCGCTTCTGCCGCCTTAGCCAAAGCCTCCTTGTCAGTATCAGCGGAAAACTCCGCGATTAGCACCATCTTAGGCACTCCGCCAGTGAGAAACATAAGAAATTCAGGCAAGAGGTCAAAAGCAAGGCGAAACATATTCCCGCTAAGACGCTTTAAAATAAACGGAAAAAGTTTTATCGCCACTTTAAAAGTATGGTCGTCATAAGACTCAAAACTATCCGGCTTATATTCAAGCACTTTATTTATCACTTGCGCCAAAGGAGCCATATCTTTAAGCATTATAACAAGAAGACGAGATGATTTCCTGGGCTTTATAAGTTTTAATTTTGCCTCAGTCACTATCCCTAAAGTCCCTTGAGAGCCGACTATCAATTTAGTAAGATCAAAAATCCCTTTTTCCTTATCATATACATTCCACAGATAATATCCTGCGGAATTTTTCGCAACCTGAGGCTTAGCCCTTTGGAGTAAATCATAATTGTTATCAATAAGTTTAAACACTTTCTTATATAGTCCTCCTTCAAATGTTTTAAGTTTCTTTTTTTCTTTTAGCTTAGACAAAGTTAAAGCCGAGAAACTATATTCATTACCGTCTGACAAAATAACTTTCAATTCTTCCACATAATTTTCCATCTTTCCATAAGCCAGGGTCTTTTCTCCTCCGGAGTTGTTTGCAATCATTCCACCAATAGCGCAAAGTTCACGCGAAGCAGTATAACAAGGTAAAAGTAAATTATGTTTTAAAGTCTTTTTCTCAAACTCACGATAAAAAACGCCGGGTTCTGTAATGGCGTAATCTCTTCCAATCTTTTTTATATGGTTAAAATATTTAGTAAAACCCAAAACAATAGAATCAGAAAGCGGACCTCCTGTCATATCTGTGCCAGCTGAACGAGCAGTAAGAGAGATATTATGACCTTTTTTTCTTTCTTCTACGGCAAAATTTACCAGATTTTTTATATCTTTCATATCTTTAGGAAAGATTACAAACTCAGGACGTATTTTAAATAAGCTTGTATCACGGCTATATTCATTAAGCACTTCTTCACTGGCACAGACATCACCGCGAACAAATTTTTTTATTTGTTTTAAACACTCTTTATAATCCATTTTAATTGATGTTTGAGACGAAGATGTTAATGTCCACGCTGAGTATCATCATAATCCCCGTTAAATATCTCAGGATTATTTTCTCCGGAGACATTTAAGAAGCCCCATAGCCCTCGGTCTAAGCGAGACAAAGCATGATCTACAAGAATAAATTTGCCGGGAACCTGTAAATCAAATTCTGTAATAACTGCGCCACCTGCCGGCACAAGAGTTGTCTGAATATTATTATGAGGCAGAGATCCTATTGCCCCTTCAGGATAGACACGGTCAAATATTTCACCGATGACATGAAACGATGAAGTGAGATTAACCCCGCCATTACCGACAAATAATCTTACAGTATCTCCTACCTCGGCATTCATATTATCAATCAGCGATTTAGTCTTACCATTGAAAACAATATACTGAGGACGGCTATCTATCATCGCCTTGCCGTCAAAAATCTGCAAACCCCTCTTGCCAAGAGCGCCACTTGTATAAAACTCCCCTTGCATTACATAAAACTCTTTATCAACTAAAGGCAGTCCCTCCTCCGGCTCTACCAAGATTAGTCCGTACATTCCATGAGTCATATGACTTGGCACATTAGCCGTAGCGCAATGATACACATATAACCCGGGATTTAAGGCTTTAAAAACCATTGTTTTTGATTCTCCCGGAGCGACATCTGTAAGAGTAGCTCCCCCGCCTGGACCAGTGACAGCATGAAGGTCTATATTATGATGGTGAAGACTTGATAAATTATTCTTAAGAGTCAACTCCACTGTATCTCCTTGTTTTACGCGAAGAAAGGGACCTGGTATTTTACCATCAAAAGTCCAGTAATTCATAACAATACCGGGAGCCATCTCGGCAATAACCTCCTTTGTCTCCAAATTGATTTTTACTGCCTCCGGCTCTGTCCGAATTATCGGAGGGGGAATATCATTCGGGTCGCGAGCGATATCTGAAACATGCTCCATATTATCAATCTCTTTGAAGAATTTTATTACATTGCCAAGCGGCAACACGGGCCCGTCTGCCGGACCAAATGAAGTAAGAGAAAATGGATATTGTATAGAGTTGGGAAGCCCTTGCGGCACATAAAGAAAAATAAATGCCCCGAAAAATATTATAAAAAGAAGTATCGCATCCCTAAGCGAATGGAGCTTTCTTAAAACTAAAAATAAAAATATCCCCGCAACGAGGATCACAATAAAAAGGCCGAAACCTTGAATGATTACAAATCTTATAAGAGTCAATATTTCCCACATAATATTTTTATTATACAATAATTAAAATATATGCAAAATAAAAATGTGTATAAGTTAGAAATACTGAAAACTTCACCTAGTTTACAAGATTACCCTACTTTTGAACCCTCAAGTATATTATCTTGAGTCTCAAGTAAAGAAAAGTTGTTATCCCCCGAGATGACTGCCAGTACCATGCCATTACTTTCCACCCCGCGGATGACTCTAGGCTCAAGGTTAGTGACAAAAGCGCATTTTTTACCAACTAGCACCTGCTCGTTCGGGTGATGCAAAGCAATACCCGAAACAATTGTCCTCGACTCTTCTTCTCCAAAATCAACTGACAACTTCAAAAGTTTATCTGTGTCAGGGATTTTCTCCGCAGATAAAATTTTCCCTATCTTAATATCTATTTTTTTAAAATCTTCGTAAGTCGCCATAAATTATTTACTTAAGTCTAATGTCTCGTCAATCCTAATCTGACTCACAAACTCGGGTACGTGACTTACCAACACCATCGCTCCTTCATACCTGTTTAATGCATTCGCAATAACAGGTATATGCCTAAAGTTAATGTGGTTAGTAGGCTCATCAAGGATAAGAAGACCGGGTTTTTGTAAGACAAGCTGAGCGAAAGCGACTAATCCTTTCTGTCCCTCAGATAACCTGCCAATCTTCACATTTATAATATCATCTCCAATAAGGAAACCGGAGGCAACCGCGCGCAGATTTTCTTCAACCACTTTTTCCATCACGCTTGCGAGCGCCTCATATACGGTATCCTCAAAGTTGAGGGTGGAAAAATCCTGTCTATAATAGCCGACTTTTACACCTTGCATAATCTTAGCGCCTTTCGCTTTCCATGAAGCGATAACTTCAAGCAAAGTACTCTTGCCTATGCCATTAGGCCCCGTCAATAATAGATGCTGATTCTTTTTTAGAGAAATCTTGGCTTTGTGTTCTGCGGGTTTATGATTCTTTATGACATTATACGACGATATATTTAAAATCTCTCCTACAATATCAGGCTGACAAGGAATCGCAAATGAACGAATAGTCCTATCTTCTTTTCTTACATCCACCTTAGCCTCTTCCATTTCTTCGGCCTTCTCTCTCATCTTTTTAGCAACCAATCTCATCTGTCCGCCTTTATTAGCGAAGAAATTCGCCTTATCTTTATTCTCTTGTATCTCTTTTGCCAGTTGCGCGTTCTTCTTATTCTCTTTTTCAATTTTTGCGGATATCTCTGCCACTAAATCAAAATAATTTCCAACATACTGTTCAACCTTGCGAGTGAAAACATCTAGGTACAAAACTCCATGGGTGAAAGCATTTAAGAAGTCGGCGTCATGGGAGATGACGATACAGGTCTTCTTATAATCAATCAAAAATTTTGTTAAGTGGGCAATCCCTTCTTTATCTAAATTATTAGTAGGTTCGTCTAAGAGAAGTATGTCCGGGTTTTGGATCAAAGCCCCCGCCATAAGAAGGCGAGCCTGTTGTCCGCCGGAAAAAGACTTAACAATACGCTTATGCGGAATGTTTAAATTAACCACATCGAGAACAGCGTCAATCCTCGGGTCGATGTCATACACTTTCTCTTGGAAGCGTTTTTCAAAAAATTCTCTTATCGTCAAATCCATCTCTTCGCGCGGGATAACTTGCTTAGAAGAAGCGATACTAACTCTTGGCGCAATATGAATAGAACCCGACTCAGGCTTAAGTTCGCCTTCAACAAGCCGGAAGATTGTACTCTTACCAGCTCCATTTTGCCCCATTAGTGTAATCTTTGACCCTCTTCTAATAGGAAAGCTCACCTCATCTAAGATGGGGTTATTATGCCCGTATTCAAAGGACACATCATCAAATCTAATTATAACTTCATTTTTTGCCATTGTTTTTTATATTAGTTAATGCCATATAATAACACGCATTGTTAAAAATGACAAGTGGATATTCCTAATTTACGTATTACGAGTTTTCTTTTTCTGAAACTTCTTTAAGAAGAGTCTCCTTTAATTCTTTAACTTTATCATCATCGTATAAAGAAACGGTAAAAACTTTCGGATTGATTTTCTTCATTTTTGCGATAATTTTTTTAATATAAACCGAGTCGTTTATAATGTCTGTTTTTGTAAGAACTACTACTTCTTTTTTAGTCATAAGTTCAGGGTCATACTCCTTAAGTTCTTTTCTGACTGTTTGATATGTTTTCACAGGATTATCATTCTCAAGCGAAATCAAATGAACTAGCATTTTTGTGCGCTTAATATGCCGCAAGAATTTATGCCCAAGCCCCTTGCCTAAAGAAGCTCCCTCAATAAGACCGGGGATATCTGAAATAATATAACCGAAACACTCGCCGAGATTTGGCTCAAGCGTAGTAAATGGATAATCCCCAATCTTCCCCTTGGCAGATGTTAAAGAATTTAAAAGGCTTGTTTTGCCCGCGTTCGGCAAGCCTATAAGCCCGATATCGGCAATAAGTTCAATCTCTATGAAAAAATCAGCTTCTTCGCCCTGTTTACCCGGTGTCCAATTCTTAGGACTGCGGTTTACGGAACTTTTGTAAACTTCATTGCCCTTGCCACCATTACCGCCCTTAAGCAGGAGAACCTTCTCACCCTCCTCTTGTAGGGATATCTTTTTACCAGTCTTCAAATTCGTAATTATAGAGCCGACAGGGAGAAGTATCTCCAAGTCTTTACCGGCCACACCAAAGAGACTATCACTTCCACCATCTTGTCCGCGCTCGGCTTTAAACTCTTTCTTAGCTCTATAGCGAGAGAGTATATGCACGTCACGAATAGCTACCGCATACACGGAACCGCCTCTTCCGCCGTTTCCACCGGCAGGACCAGCAAACTCTTTTCCCTTCTCATGCCTCCACCGGACAACACCGTCACCGCCACGCCCAGCCTCCATGTGGATTTTCATCTCATCTATAAATGCCATTTTGTTTTCCTGTTTCTTTTTTAATAATTCTCCAGTGGTAAATATATAGAGGCAAACCTATCAGTATCAAAGCCAAGTTTAAGGAAGCGTCTCTATGCCTCCTGGCAGATACCGGGTCAATCTCCGCCCTCTCTTTTTCCCAGTTTTTATAGTTTACCAACCATTGCTTTATCTCTGCTTTTTCTTGTTCTGAGAATTCCGCCGCATCTTCTGACTTCTCAAGACGCTCCGTGGGGTAAGGCGCGTAAAATGGCTGCCTGCTCATAATCCTCTGCTCCTGATCCGCTTTAGTAAAGATGAAAGTCTTAAGCCCCATGTCCACGAAGCGTACTCCGCCGACAACAAGAAGCGCCAAGCCAAGGAGCGTAAAAAGATAAAGATAGATTGTCCTGACAAAAGGATAATGATTCATAGTAAATATTATAGCTTATTTCTTAAATTGCGCCATATAAACGGCTCAATTCGCCGCGGCGAATTGAGCCGTTTAGACAAGTATACATTTTGATGCGGTCGCATCATTTTGTATACATTAATAATCCACAAAATTTTTATTCTTTTGAGGATTAATTATAAATAAATGAGTGCTTGAGTAGAAAAATTCTGGGCTCCTCGCGGAGCAAGGGATAATTTTTCACGAATATAACGAATATTATTTATTTAAGACGAGAACGGATAAAAATCTTGTGGATTGATTTAACTAGCCGACTTCTTTAGATACGCTTGCCTCTTTTTCTCCGGGAACCGCTCTATCGCATAGCGAAGCATGGTGCGGGGCATCTTTTTATAATGTTTTCTCAAGAAACTTTCTTCGCTCTCAAGTGAACGCTTCCCCGCCTCTCGGAGCATCCAACCTACGGCCTTATGAATGAGGTCATGGTCATCTTCTAAAAGGATCTCTGCTATCTTAAGAGTATCTCTAAACTCATCATTTTTTATAAAATTAAAAGTCGCGACAATCGCAATTCTTCTCTCCCAAAGATTCTTTGACTTAGCTAACTTATGTAGGACCTCTCTATCTTTCATGTTAGACAAATATGCCCCGACTATCTTGTCTGCCGACAAGTCAACCAGATCCCAATTATTTATAAAACGAGTATTCTTCAGATAAAAGTTAAAGATCTTTTTCATCTCGCCTTCATCACCTTCTTTAAAATTATGAACGAGGACAAGAAGCGCCACGAATCTTTCCTCGTGGATTTTTGATTTTAGAAGCTCACTTATTTCCGGAAAGCTCAACTTCTCATACCTAACGGCAATCTTCCTTGATTCCGGCACCGTCACACCGAGAAAAACATCCCCTTCTCCATACTGCCCCACTCCGGTCTTAAAGAAGCCCTGAAGCACTTTCGCTTTATCCGAGTCGGCTTTATTCCTTAGATCTTTTTTGAGCTTTTTAAGCATAAAGATTATCGTTTCCGATAATATAATGCGAGAGCTAAAACAGACCAAGAACCAAACACGCCTATTGCAAAACTAAACACGATAGGCAAATCTTTCAGATAAATACCGTATAATACCCAAATAAAAGTCCCAGTGCTAAAGATAATATAAGTTAGAATAGAAATATCTCCTGCAAATTTATTTTTATAAATCTTATATGCTTGAGGGAAATAACCAACAGACATAAGCACATCTATCAACGTTACTATTGTTTCTATCATAAATTAATTAATTTTTATTCCTGTTCACCCACCAGCCATCATCCTTGTCACCAAACCACCAATCATCTGAATCCGTTTTAACTATAACTTCAGCAAGCATCTTTGCTTCTTCAGTAAGAAATCTTTTAATAAGTGAAGGTATCCATGTCTTTGCTCTCTCATTGCCTATATCCACCTGTTCTTTTAGAGAAAGAAGGAGTTCTAATATATCAGCATCTTTGGCTAATTTCGCCTCTTTTGTTTCCCTGTCTTCATATTCTTTTATTGTCTCTTTTATCTCTTCTCCAAATGGCAATGGCTTCGTCAAATCTTTTAATGCTTCGTCTTCTTTACTTTCAATGTATTTTTGATGGACATAATTCAAATCTGAAATTCTTGTCTCGGCTAAATCATGAAATAGACACATTTTCATCACCTTAGAAGCATCTATACTCTTATCCATTGAAGCAAGAACGAATCCTATATAAGACACCCTATTTATATGCTCTGCCACACTCTGCTCTCCACTACCTAAAAAGAAAAAACCGCTTCTAGGCGTTTTGGCAAGCATACCAACTTCAAATAAGAAATTTGTTATATTCCCCAGATCCTTATTATTCATGTTTTTTATTATAACATAGCACCCCCTGAACGGCTCGACAGGATTGAGCCGTTCAGGGGGAAATAAACAATGTCAACCTGCCACGTTGACATTGTTTTTTTATCGTATACCCGTATCACAAGAAAGATTAACTTCCGACAAGACGGAAGGCTTGATAGTGACAGCCTGCTCAGAGCACCTCGGAAACATCTTCCCGCTCTTGGGTATCAAGACATAATCTCCCGGAGGGAGCATCACTTTATAATTGCCATCCTTATCACTCTCTATCGACGAGAAAAAATTGTCATTCCCTGTGCTAAATACATTAATGATGACAGCGTAAAGCTTGTCATTACAACTATCATCTCCTTCACGGACCACAGGACAAATAGGTCCAAGTAGCACCTTACCCACGACACCGGAATCAAACGGTAAGATATTGTTGACCTCATCTGTCTCATCATCAATAAGCTCGTTGCTGTTGTCTGTGTCGGCATCATTTTCTACTTCATCTGAGAATATGCGTCTTATAATCTCATTAACCGACGACTCGTCTATGACATCAATCCCCATTCTCTTGGACAGATTCATCAATAGCGTTTTATAACCGTCGTCTGACACCGTCTTTTCTGCTGATGTGAAAGGCTGACCTTTTGTCCTCTCATAATGAAGATTTTCTCCATCGAAAGTATAGATCCCTTCAAGCGAGGCGACACCGTCAAAGTCGGCCTGAGTGAGGCTGGGAAAAGCAGTTAGGAGTAGGAAAGAATCAAAGCCTTCAATGGGTTGCCCTACTCTCGCGATACCCTCTTCCCATAGTTCAATTTTAAATTTCTTATAGATCAAATCACCTGACACACCACGGTCTTTCTCGCCTTGAAGTAGTGATAACAGGCCAAGGATAACCACTACTAATATTAATATTAAAAATATTTTTTTCATCATTATCTAAAATAAATTGTCATCTCCAGAGCATCGTCGTGCTCCGGAAGTCCGGAAGGGTTATCTTTCTTCAATATCAATGCTCCTCTATTAGAAAACTCGCCGATAAACTCCGGTTCTTCAAACTCAAGCACCCCTCTAAACGGCACAAAATCCTCCGTCATCCATTCATCAAGAGCTGTGGCATAACTCTGAGCGATAATCCTGCCGTCCCAGTCAGTAAGGACAAGAGGGAAAGTTGCCTCAAAGAACCAGTACCCTCTCGCCTCCCCCTCCACTATAAGCGGGCTTGTTATAACCTGTTCCGGTAAAGGAGTGGTGACGCGGATGATGCCCTCTTTCTCAGCCATACTCGTCATATCCATCGGAGCTTCAGCCGAAGGACTGCTCCAGAAATAGAGTCCTATCAAACTGGCGATTAGTATTAAGATTATAACAATAATCTTCTTCATACTTACATTATGCTCCTTTACACTCCACCCCGCAAGACAAGCATACTCTCCGCTCAAACTACAGCACCTCGATGTATACATTTTGCAACGACCGCTTCATTTTATATACATTTGTATTTTAATTATTTGCTTATCTATAAAAATGAGAAATAATGTGCATCCGCCGCGGCGGATGCACATTATTGCATTATTGATGAATTCAGCGATTTAAAAATTGTTTTTTGCTAAAATTATGTTATAAATTAAGAATCCTGATATCAAACTAAGTTTGATACGGATAAATTGCCGGATCGTCTAATGGTAGGACATCGCCCTTTGAAGGCGAGTATCTTGGTTCGAATCCAAGTCCGGCAGTAAAGGACGAAGCAAGGCGAAGTGCTTTGCTGCCGGACTAGAAAAGCGCCTGCGCGCTTTTCATTGGATTCGAACCGCCGGAGCGATGTTGAGAGCGCAAAACCCGCGCGAACAACCGCGAGGCGCGTCCAGCGTTCTTATGAATATAATGAATTAGAAAAAGCGGGATCAATCCAAGTCCGGCAGTTTGGAACGGTAGTAAAAAACCTACGGACGTCGCACGTCCGTAGGTGCACGTCCGTAGGTGACGTCCGGATTTAATAAATGAGGATATAAAATAAAAATAAATCTAAAACCATGGGAAACAAAGTAATCAAGTTTAGAGATAGTTTGGCAAAGCTGATTCTAGCCGGTGAAAAAGATCTTACTTGGCGACTTTTTGATGATAAGAATTTTCAAAAAGGAGATGTCATAGATCTTATGAATTGGAATACTAAAGAAATATTTGGCAATGCAAAACTTACCGATGTATAGGAAAAGAAAATGAGCGAGCTGGAAGAAGCTGACTTTGACGGACATGAGAAATTTTCAAGCGAAGAAGAGATGTACCAAACATACAGAACATACTACGGAGACAAGGTCGGACCGGATACGATTGTAAAGATTATCCGTTTCAAGCTTCAGTAAAAATCTCATAATGAAATTAATTACATTAAACACATGGGGAGGAAAAGCCGGAAAAGAAAAGTTTTTAGACTTCTTTAAAAAATATAAAGACGTTGATATTTTTTGCCTACAGGAAATGTGGCTTCGTCCTCATAACTTCGGGCAACGTAAAGCCGGTGGCGTTGATTTAGTTTA
The DNA here is from genome assembly GCA_024654625.1 of Patescibacteria group bacterium. NCBI lineage: Bacteria > Patescibacteria group bacterium. The sequence goes on along the minus strand of JANLHB010000035.1, from coordinate 33,019 downwards.
TGAACAACTGATGACTAAAGGAGTGCAAGAGATAGCAGGGGTCTTATCCGGACATACATCCTATTTCCATCCTCACCTTGCCGTCAACTACGGCCTCCAAATCCTCATAAAGAAAAATTTAAAAGTAATTGAAGATGGAGATATATTCGTATATAAACATAGAGGTTACGTCCCCGAAGGAGACCTTGGTACACACGCGCGCAATATCCAGTATGTAACACTGGAGACCGATGGCAGACTGATTACTATAATAAACTTCCACGGGCTATGGAACGGCCAAGGAAAAGATGATAGTGAAGACAGAATAAATCAATCAAAAAATATATTAGAATTTGTAAGCGGTCTCTCGGGCGACTTTATACTCTGCGGTGATTTCAATCTCCTTCCTGGGACCAAGAGTCTTAGAATGTTCGATGAGCACGGTCTCAGAAATCTGATCAAGGAACACAACATCATCTCTACAAGAACATCTTTTTATACTAAACCGATAAAGTATGCTGACTATGTATTTATAACTAATGGAATAGACGCGAAGGAATTTAAAGTATTACCGGAAGAGGTATCAGACCACTCGGCGCTTTTACTAGAGTTTAATTAGAGCCCTCTATCAAAGTGACACCTTGATATTATGATCCTAAACATGGCGCGCTGTAACCACATCGTGATAAACTATGACTATGTATAAACGATTACTGATTATAATTGGGATTGTCGCTGTTGCCGTGATTTTGTTTTGGTATTTTAGCGCAGTGCAAGAAGCCTTCTATGACACAGCTATATTTTTTGAAAGATATGTCAGGCAAAACGAATTATTGGGATTTTTTATTTTCTTATTGATCGCTATTTTGTCAGCGCTTTTAAGTCCACTTACTAATATACCGCTTATACCTGTCGCGGTGGCTCTCTGGGGGGTAGCACCCACTATGATAATTCTTTTTATAGGATGGATTATTGGGGATATCATAGCGTATTATGCGGGAAGACATATCGGCGGACCATTATTTCGTTATATTATTTCCATTAAACGTTTTGATAAGTGGGTTGTAGAAATACAAAAGCATACTCGCTTTTATATGTTACTCTTACTTCGCATTGCATTACCAGCCGAGCTTGGATACGCGTTTGGCATTATGCGTTATCCTTTTGCGAAATATATGGCTATTACATTCTTAGCTGAAATTCCATTTGTCCTTATCACCACATACGCAAGTGAGGCTATTTTAGCTGGTGAACGCCTAAAATTTTTCAGCCTTATTGCAGTTTTAATAGCTGTTTTTCTAGTGGCAATGCACATTGTGCGAGAAAGAAAAACTACAGAGTAAGAGCACAAAATAAGTAAACCTCTACTTGGAGGCCTCATCTCCAAGTGAGATAAAACACAGATTAAGTTAAGCGGATATTTTTACAAGAGCAAGTTCCAGAGGAAGATCCGGTAAGTAACTACTGCCAAGTGAATCATAAGAGCCGAGAAGGATATTAAGCGCTCTGGCAAGCGACTCTATAGATACACTTTCATCATTTTTATAATTTTCCAAAAATTTAAACTCGCTCTCCCCTAGCATATCTTCCAGTTTTCCAACTATAGTCTTATCTATCTTCATAAGTAAGATAAACTGCAAATCACGCAATACTAATTTTAAGAAAATTTTTACATCAAGACCGGCCTCTTTCATCTTCCTTATCGGCTCTATGCCTTTTTCAGTGTCTTTCTTTAAAATAGCTATTATGAAATCCTCTATGAGCTCCTTTTGTGGCACAGCAAGAAATCTTCTCACTTCATTGCCTTTAATCTCATTGCCGTTTATGCCGGAGATAATCTGATCTAAGAGTGACTGCGCATCGCGGAAAGAACCGTCAGAGAGAAGAGCCACGAGTCCTGCGGACTCGTCATCTATCGTGAACCCTTCTTTCTTGGCGATATTGATAATAGACTTTTGAATGATGCTTTCCGGCAGTTTACGGAATTGAAAGCTCTGGCAACGAGATATTATAGTCACTGGCACTTTATCAAGTTCTGTAGTAGCAAGAATAAAGATAGCATGAGCCGGAGGCTCTTCAAGTGTCTTCAAAAGCGCATTAAAAGCTTCTTTAGTGAGCATGTGGACCTCGTCTATGATGTAGACCTTATACGGCGACTCGAGCGGAGAAAGGCGCACTGCCTCTCTCAAGGCTCTTATTTCATCTATACCCCTGCTTGAAGCGGCGTCTATCTCAATGACGTCATTTAATGATGCACCTGCTTCACTTGCTAAGATACGAGCCACACTCGTCTTTCCCGAGCCTCTCGGCCCGGCAAAAAGATACGCGTGGGAGATGCGCTTAAGCTTCACCGCGTTTTGTAAAATGTTTACAATGTGATCTTGACCCAAGACTTCAGCAAACTTCTTAGGTCTGTATTTCCTATATAAAACTGCGCTTTCCATTAAATAACAGTATAACTTAAACTCCGCTTATTTTCAAAAAATCCGCGAAGAAATTACTTCTTAAACACTAGAAATTTAAAAGCGTAAAAATTCCAAGCCATAGAAGCAATAGTGGCGAAGACTTTCGCCGTGTTCTCAAGCAGGGGGCCGTCCACACCGCCAGGAAGGCGGGTGAAGGTCGTGATAAAATAGACGACAGTAGTGTTTATAAGAAGTCCTGTGAAGCCGGCAATGGCAAAATAGATAAACTCTCTCATATGAGCTTTTTCTTCCGATCCGAAAGTCCAATACTTATTCCAAAAATATCCGTTAGTCGTGGAGAAGATAGCGGCGACTGAGTTAAGCACTATTATATAACCACCCGAATAAATACCCGTCATAAGACTGAGCAAGTTTAAAACGCCGAAATCTATCATTGTATTCAAGAAGCCGACTGAGGCGTATTTTGAAAACTGGTATATCCACACAAACCTCCTGGCAAAAAATGAAGATATATAAACCCCGATAATAAAAGATAACGGCACTCCGACAATAAAGAATGTTCTTATGTATCGGAAGTCTATTCTTAAGTTCTTCAATATTGGCAAAGATAAAATGCCGGTCAGTATGCCGGCGATTATAGTTAATGTAAAATCTCTCCTTGTAAACATCTTAATAAGCCTGACCTAAAGTAGCCATAATTAAAAGTCCAACGATAATAATGAGGGTAAAACCAAGAGAAAATTTCCAAAAATTTTTATTAAAGATACTCATAAATTATTTAATAATGTTTTTAAATTCTTCTATCAAAGGCACCTGACCAGAAACCACCTTATATTCTCCGGCCAGATACACACTTGCCCAATAAGCGACGATAATGGCAGAAAATATTTTATGAAGAGCGATTCCCCTTTCAAGCTCCAGTGTCGTCATACTCATATGTCCGAGGAGCTTCGCTGTAGTTTCCATTCTCTTCACTACTCTTGGGTGATCATTGTTGTCTTTTAAGAATATAACATGAAATTTTTCTGAGAGCTCACCCGACAAGCTGTTTGTCTTCACATCGAAGCCTTCCATCTCGTTGTGATTTAACTCCGGAAAAAGATTATAGAAAGAAGGGATCTTCACACTTTCATTAAATGTAATCTTGTAGATATAAGCGATGGCGCTATTTTCGGCAGAGGCATACACAAGCGGAATGCTCCCATTAAGTCTTTCGGCCAGGCTCTTCCCTGTCTCCCTAAGACCTTTAATGTCTAAAGAAGCGACCAAGCTCCTCGCCTCTTCTAACTTACTGCCGTCACCGATAAGCTTCAACAAGGCGATTATACTATAACCAAGCGCCATCCTCGGCGGGATATCTTCCTTGGGTAACTCTATGTACGGAAGATTATTTTCTTTAGCAAGTGAGAGCAATTTACCGCCACTTGAGATGACGGCCACACTGAGATTTTTATTTATAGCGCCAAGAAGAGAGCTCACCGCCTCCTCCGTATTACCTGAGTAAGAAGTTACTATCACTAATCTTTCTTTCATTCTCTCGCCAGACATTTCCGGCAGGCCATAATTATTGTGGATTACCAAATCCAAGGTTGGATATGCCTGTCTTAATATATCAGCCGATAGATGAGAGCCACCCATACCGCAGACTATATATCTATCTTTCTGCTTGAAATTATCTATATTTATAATCTCGGGATTAAATTCAAATTGCTTGGGAAAATTTTTTATTATTTCATCCATTATTAAATTATACCAAAACCCGCCGATAAGGGCGAGTTTTGCAAGATTAAATTTAAAATTATTTAATAATTTTTTCTTTCTTATTATTTCTATATTATTGAACTAAATAGCCTAAAAATGTGCATGATGCATTTATTCTAGGATTACCGTCCATTCCCCTAGAACAACCAGAAGAATAATAATAACAAGAAGCTCCAGTTGTAAGTTGACCATTACAAGTATTACGACAACTACTAACCCCTAATGTGGGACATTGATATATCTTAGAACTTTTCACCTGCTCATTATCCACATTATCAGCAAACCCTGCAGGTTTATTAATCATGGTATTCCAATTTGCAACACCACCACTTGGCCAACTGGTCATATAAACACCGCCGAGAGTGATTCCTTTGCCGTTTGCCACTTCTAAATCTCCACCAAAATATCCTCCTCCGGAAGAGCCGATAAAATTATCTGACCATAAAGAACCTGTCTTTGTCTGACTCACTCCGCTCACGTTTATCGGCGCCGCAACATTACCACTTGGCGGATTAGAAGTTGGCGCGGTCCAGGCGAAAGCGTAGCTTAAGCCGACGGCAACCATAAGACCTAGGGCTACTATTTTTAAAGATTGGATTATATTTTCTTTTTTCATATTGTTTTTATTTTACTTTACATAATATATAAACAAAAGAAATATTGGGGATAAGTCACTTAGCGGTTTAACCGCCAAGTGATGCCCGAAGCAAAACAAGGTGTTGTGGCGGTTGAACCGCCAAATATTTACACTGTATATTTTTTTCTCCATTCTTCTATCTTTTTATGGTTACCAGATAGAAGGATTTTGGGCACTTTATAATTCTTATCTTTAAACTTCACTATCTCCGGTCGAGTGTAAACCGGTATGCCGAGCCCTCTTTCATCCTCAAGAGACTTATCACTCCCAAGCACTCCTTTAACTTGTCGAGATATAGAATCAATAAGCACCATCGCTGGAAGCTCCCCGCCTGTTAATACATAAGGGCCGACAGAAACTTCTTCCGCTTTAAATATCTTTTTCACTCGAGCGTCAATCCCTTCGTATCGTCCAGCGATCAAGATGATATCCTTATACTTCTTTGAAAAGTCTCGGGCCAACTTTTGATTAAACTGTTTACCGACTGGTGAAAATAAAACGATTTTTGTTTTATCTTTTATTTTTGATTTTTGATTTTTGATTTTTAAAATTGAATCAATCGCCCTAACAATTGGTTCAATTTTGAACACCATACCGGGCCCGCCGCCATAAGGCTTAGCATCTACTTTCTTATGTTTATCTTTACTGAATTTCCTTAAATCATATACCTTTATCTTAATCAGTTTGTTTTTCTGAGCGCGCTTTAAGATGGACTCATTAAGATATGAATCTAAAATATCCGGAAAAATTGTAATTATATGAAAGGTTGTCATTGTATATCATTTTACCATAAGAAAAACCGTCCGTCCGCCAGCTGGCGGACGGACGGTTTTTGTATTTAATAGAATTTAAAAGATTAGATCTTCAAATCGTCTATGGCCTCATCAACACTTCTTGAAACGCTTGACCTCGTGCTTCCCTCCGGCTCTTCAATCTTTAAGTTAACACGGGCATTGTTCTTCATACCCACAACCCTAAGAAGAGTCCTGATGGCTTTCGCAGTATTTCCGCTTCTACCGATTATTTTTCCCATATCGGCAGGGTCAGTCTTAAGTGTAATAAGAACACCCATCTCGTCAACTTTCCTATCTACCTTAACGGCATCTGGATTGTCAACAAGCGACTTAACAACGTATTCAAGAAATTCCTGATCTGTATTTTTCATTTTATTCTGAAACTTTATCTTATCTTATAAATGAGTAGCTATCGACCAACCGCGCTACCTGTTTAAACACATAATACACGGACTCTATATTTAAAGTCAAATTTTTATTATTCTGTAACTTTAGTCTCTTCTTCTTTAACCTCAGTAGCTACGCCTTCTTCTTTTGCTTCTTTAACGACGACTGACTCTTTCTCAGCAACTTTGATAGTTGGACGAACATCTCTCTTCTTCCCATCAACTATCTTTAAATTAACAAGTAGATTATAAACTGTATCTGAAACTTGAGCGCCTTTGGACATCCATTCTTTTATTTTATCGGCATTTAATTTTGAATTATTGCGACGAGGGTCATAAGTTCCTAAAAGCTCTTTTTCTCCTTTGCTAGCCGCTTTCCTTGAGTCAGTAAGAACAACCCTAAAACTCGGGTCATGTTTCCTTCCTACTCGTTTTAATCTTATTTTAAGCATTGAAACATCTTACCAAAAAAGGCTTTTTTGGTCAATCCGCCACGGCGGATTTCAAAAAAAATCATTTTGGTCAATCTTAAGAAATTATCTCTTTGTTCATATATTTTCGCAGAACTTCGGGGATTGCCACCGACCCGTCCGCCTGCTGATAATTCTCAAGAAGAGGCACCAAAAAGCGCGGAGTGGCGATAGCCGTATTGTTTAGAGAATGGACAAAGCGAACCTTTCCATCTTTATCTCTATAACGAATATTAAGACGTCGCGTCTGAAAATCATGAAAATAAGAAGCCGAATGCGTCTCGCGATATTTGCCTTCGCTTGGAACCCAAGCTTCTATATCATATTTCTTAACCTGGCCAAGTCCAAGGTCTCCTCCGCAATTTACAACCACTCTATACGGGATGCCGAGCGCTTGCATTATCTTCTCGGAATTTTTAGTAATTTCTTCATGCCAACGTACAGACTCTTCGTGATTTGCCTCGCAAAGCACTATCTGTTCCAGTTTATAAAATTCATGCACCCTGACAAGTCCCTTCGTGTCTTTGCCATAACTGCCCGCCTCCCTCCTATAACAAGGAGAAAAAGCGACGTAAGTCTTTGGCAGTTCAGATGTATCTAAAATCTCATCTTTATGATATGCCATCATTGAAACCTCGCTTGTCCCTGTGAGAAGAAGATTATCCTGAGTCTGATATACTTCTTCTCTGCCCTGAGGCAACCAACCGGTACCGATAAAACTTTCTTCTCTTGCAAGAGATGGAGAAAAAAACACATCTTCAAAACCGCTTTCCCTTAGAGCATCAATAACAAAATGCCAAAGAGCCATCGTTAAAAGGACGGCATCATTTTTTAGAAAATAACTTCTAGAACCTGAAACTTTCGCCCCGCGAACAAAGTCCGCAAGATTAAGGCTCTCAAGAAGTTCAACTTGGCTTTTCGGCTCAAAATCAAACTTAGGTATCTCGCCCCACTTTCGTATCTCCTGATTACTTTCATCACTGCCCCCTTCCGGCACAGAAATATCCGGAATATTCGGAACTTGAAGCATAAGAGTCTGCCACGCTAGCTCAACTTTTTTCAATTCTTCTTCATCTTTATGGAGAGATTCTTTAAGCTCCTTCATCTCTGAAATGATAATCCCTCTTTCTTCGCCGGCAAGCTTGGAAATTTTGTCTGAAACTTCATTCTGTTTGGCCCTGGCTTTTTCAACGATAGAAATCAAATCCCGCCTCTTATCATCAACTTTTATAAGCTCGCCAACATTAAAATCAACCTTCTTTTTACGAGCGGCTTCTTTTATCAAGTCCGGATTTTCCCTTATGAATTTTATATCCAGCATATTTTAAGCAATTTTCAATTACCAATTTTCAATTACCAATAATCGGACAGGCTCAAAGTCATTTGAAAATTGAAGATTGGTAATTGAAAATTAAAGATTATATCCATATAATATCAAAAATGTTAAAATATACAACATGTCAGACGAAAAACTAAAATCTCGCCGAAAGATGAGCTTCAGTGAATTTCCTTCCCTTTTGAAAGAAATTCCCGACCCTCCCAAACAATTATATATAGAAGGAGAGTTTCCAAGCGAGGATTCTATCTTCTTAGGCGTAGTCGGCACAAGAAAATTCTCCGCTTACGGTAAACAAGCCTGCGAAAAAATCATAGAAGGACTCAAGGGCTGTAATATAGTCATAGTAAGCGGACTTGCCATTGGTATAGACGCTATTGCGCACAGGTCTGCGCTGGGTCAAGGACTAAAAACAATTGCTATACCAGGCTCAGGCATAGATAGGAGTGTCCTTCACCCGAGAAGCAATCATCGGTTAGCCGATGAAATTATAAAAAAAGGAGGAGCGCTCCTCTCAGAATTTGAACCTGAAATGCCGGCTGGCATACATACATTTCCGATAAGAAACAGAATTATCGCCGGACTCTCACATGCAATACTCGTAATAGAAGCGCCTGAACGCTCAGGAACATCTATCACAGCCCGCCTCGCCCTTGAATACAACAGAGATGTTTATGCAGTACCAGGGTCAATCTTCTCTATAAATTCTGCCGGATCAAACAAACTCATAAGACAAGGCGCAATACCAATAACATCAAGCGCTGAATTGATTGAAGGATTAGGCTTAAATCCGCAAACATCAAAACAAGAAGAAATAAATTTCAACGATAGCGAAAAACAGATACTTGATATGCTGAGCGAGCCGATAGAACGCGATGAGTTGCTAAGAAATACAAAATTAACATTGAAAGAATTCAATCCTCTTCTTATGACAATGGAAATAAAAGGACTTATAAAAGAGACGGGTGGAAAAATTTTTAGAAACATATAAACAGTTTGTTATTTGCAAAAAAAAATTATTTATATTACTACTTATAGGTAATGACAAAATTAATTATCGTCGAGTCGCCAACAAAAACAAAAACAATATCTAAATATTTAAAAGGCGATTATATCGTTCGCGCGAGCGTGGGGCATATTCGCGACTTGCCTAAGAGCAACAAAAAAGCAATTGATATCCCAGCCGGATTTGTGCCTCACTATGAGATATCAAGAGGAAAAGAAAAAGTGGTGGCAGAAATAAAAGAGTTGGCAAAAAAAGCCGATGAAGTGATACTTGCCACCGACCCCGACCGCGAAGGCGAGGCTATATCTTGGCACATCAAAGAAGCTTGCGGACTTAAAAAACCGAAGCGTATAGTATTCCATGAAATAACCGAAAATGCTGTTAATGAAGCGATGAAACATCCCCGCGATATTGACGCTAATTTGGTAAAAGCGCAAGAAGCGCGCCGCGTTTTAGACAGGCTCGTCGGTTATGACCTTTCCGGCCTCATTTGGAAAAAGGTTCGCTATGGGCTATCGGCCGGACGTGTACAATCACCGGCACTTAGGATAATCATGGAGCGCGAGCGCGAGATTCGCGCCTTTGTGCCGGAAAATTATTGGGTGATTACCGGCGAATTTGAAACAGAAGGAAAAGACAAACTCACTTTAACTTGCGACGAAGAACCAAAAGATGGAAAAGAAACGAACCGCATACTGAATATAGCGCGCAGTAATCCTTGGAAAGTTATAGAAATAAAACAAAGCGAAGCTAAAAGGTCTCCGCGCGCACCGTTTACCACTTCCACTCTGCAACAATCAGCCAGTTCTCGTTTGGGATTTTCTCCCTCGCGCACTATGGGTATCGCGCAGAAACTCTACGAACATGGTCTTATCACATACATGAGGACGGATAGCGTGAATATCAGTAAAGACGCTCTTCCTCAAATCTATAAAGAGATAGAAAAACAATACGGAAAAGAATACCTTTCTCCCCGGGTATATAAATCTAAGAGTAAGAATGCCCAAGAAGCGCACGAAGCGATTCGTCCGACAAATTTCAGCCAAAAAATTGCCGGCGCAACAGACGAACAGAAAAAATTATATAAATTGATATGGGATAGAACTGTGTCTTCACAGATGGCTGACGCCAGAATGATGAAGACAAAAGTATCGGCTAATGTCGCAAGTGGTGACACTATCCCAAACTTCTCTGCAAACGGAAGCGTGACTATTTTCTCGGGGTGGCTTTCAGCAGACACAATGGCGCAAGGCGAAGAAACTCAAATACCGAAAATATCCAAAAATGAAAACTTGAAGTTAATTAATATGGAGAGCCAAGCAAAGCAAACCGAACCACCAGGAAGATACACAGAGGCTGGCTTAGTAAAAGAGCTGGAAAAACGCGAAATTGGCAGGCCATCAACTTACGCCTCAATCATTAAAACTATCAATGACCGCGGATATGTGACAAAAGAAGGCAAAACTTTGCATCCGACTGACACTGGCGATGTGGTCAGCACATTTCTTGAAAATAATTTCAGTGAGTACATCAGTGACTCTTTCACCGCAGAAATGGAAAATAAGTTGGACGAAATAGCTGACGGAAAAAGACAGTATGAAAAAATGCTCAAAGACTTCTATGAACCTTTTTCTAAAGAAGTAAAAACAAAAGGAAAATCTGCGGAGAAAATTACAAATCTTGGCGAAGCTGATAAAAATGTGAAATGCCCTGTCTGCAAGGGGCCAATGGTTATCAAGCTTGCAAAAACAGGAAAATTCCTAAGTTGCGCTAAGTTCCCGAACTGCCTAGGGGCCAGAAAAATGGACGGTTCGGAAATGGAAGGCCCTAAAGAGACAGGTGAACTGTGCCCGGACTGTAGCGGCAAACTAATAGAGAGAGAAGGAAGATTTGGTAAATTCATCTCCTGCGCTAATTATCCTAAATGCAAATTTATAAAGAAAAGCCCCGAAGAAGAAGCCAAGGCTAAAACAGGAGTTAAATGCCCTGCCTGCCGGCAGGCAGGCCTGAATGAGAAAGACGCAGGCGAAATTGTTGAAAGACGCGGCAGATTTGGCCCGTTCTTCTCCTGCTCTAACTACCCTAAATGCAAATTCGCTATGAAATCCCGACCGACGGGAAATATCTGTAAACTCTGCGGATCACTAATGATGGAAGGGACCAAGACCATCCCCGACCGATGCTCTGATAAAAACTGCCCGAATCACAGACCGGATAAATTGAAGAAGTAAAATCAACCCCCTCCCAAAGGAATTTCCTTTGGGAGTTCTTGTCAATACTGCGCTTTTTGTGGATAATGAAAGTAATGACCATCACAAACATCAAGAAGCAAATAGTGCCTATTTTAAAACGCCAAGGAGTCACCAAGGCGGCGCTTTTCGGCTCTGCCGCGCGAGGGGAAATGAAAAAAAGGAGTGATATTGATATTTTAATAAAATATAAAGATAGAAGCAGAAAAAGTCTTTTAGATTTGGTTAGTCTACAATTTGAGTTAGAAAAAAAGCTTAATAAAAAAGTTGATCTTTTAACATATAAATCTATTAATCCTCTTCTCAAAGATATTATATTAAAAGACGAAAAAATAATTTATGAGAAAAGACCCTAAAATTTTTCTTCAACATATCGAACAAAGTATTGATGAAATTGGAAATCACATTAAGAGTATTTCCAAAAACAACTTTACTAACGATATTAAAACTCAAGACGCTGTTATCAGAAGAAAGAAAATAAAAAAAGCCGGAGGACAATGTTATGTCACTGCCGGCTTTTCTAAAACTCTTTTCTTGTCTAGAACATACAGAGAATAACAATCTATATGTTCTTTAAATATTACAATGCCTCCGAAATTTTCTTTACCTGTAAGAAGAAGGGATTCAGGCTCGTCTTCCATAAAAAAATTACCATTTTCATGGAGGACTTTATGAAATTTTAATAGCTCTGCCATTTTTCACCTCCCCTCTTTTCACTCCCGTTTTCTAACAAAAATCTATTAACAGTTGCCGATGAAAATCACAACCCGACCATCAACCTCCTCTTCCCCAGGGAACAACGGATCGAAATCATCCAAAACATCTTCCCTTTTCCTTTTCTCTTGTTCTTGTTCTTCTCTTTTTTTAAATAACAAAACATTCCCCACTGTACAACCTCCTTTTTAAGGATTATGGGTTTCTCATACCTCATTGGCTTTTCAACTTTCTTTATTTATTGTATAATAAAATGATTAGAAAAGTCAACCTAAATACCAAATTTATGGAATGCGACTTACAAGAAATATTAAGCTTGCTTAAAGAACCTAAAGAGGCGGATGTTAAGATTATAGAGAAGGCTTACACCTTTGCCAAAAACGTTCATAATGGACAAGAAAGATTCTCCGGGGAACCTTACTTTTCTCATCCTTTTGAAACAGCAAAGATTTTAGCTTCTCTGCATCTAGATACTGCCACTATTGCCGCAGGGCTTCTCCACGATATAATAGAGGATACCGCTGTAACAGAAAAAGATATTAGAAAAGAATTTGGTGAAGAAATATTAAACCTCATAAAAGGAGCGACAAAACTTGGTAAATTAAAATACCATGGAGTGGAACGGCATGTAGAAAACTTGAGAAAACTCTTTCTTGCCATGGCAAGAGATATTCGCGTAATACTTATAAAACTCGCTGACAGACTTCATAATATGCGGACATTGCAATATGTCAGGGAAGAAAAAAGAAAAAGAATAGCGCTGGACACATTTGAAATATATGTTCCTCTCGCCAACAGGCTCGGTATGGGCTACTTCAAAGGAGAACTTGAAGATCTTGTCTTCCCTTATCTTCACCCTGAACAATACAAAATAGTAAAAAAAATCTCCCGGGAAAAAATTAAAGAAAGTGAAAAACATTTATTAAAAGTTAAGCACACAATAGAGACAGAACTTGCAAAAGATAGTGTCAAACCCTTAAGTATTAACAAACGAGTAAAACGCCTCTGGAGCCTGTATAAGAAACTCAAAGATAACGAGATGCAGATAGAGCGTGTTTACGACCTGGCAGCGATGAGAATTATCGTTGAAAATGTTGAAGATTGTTATAGGGTTCTCGGTATTATACATAAAATATGGAAACCTCTTCCAGGCAGGATAAAAGACTACATCGCTCTTCCTAAATTAAATGGCTACCAGAGCCTGCATACTACCGTTTTTACCGATAAGGGAAAAATCGTGGAAATACAGATAAGAACAGCAAAAATGCATAAAGAAGCTGAATATGGTATTGCCGCTCATTGGGCATATAAAGAAAATGTGGCTAAGAAGAGCTGGGTCTCAAATCCTAAGCTCGCTTGGGTAAATCAGCTTCTTGATTGGCAAAAAGACGTATCAAATCCTGAAGACTTTTTAGAAAACTTGAGGATAGATTTCTTTGAAGATCGTGTTTTCACTTTTACACCGAAAGGTGATGTGATAGACCTACCAAAAGGATCCACTGTAATAGATTTTGCTTACGCTATACACTCTGCAATAGGAAATAAAGCAAGCGGCGCCAAAATAAATGAAAAATTTTCATCACTTGATACTATTTTAAACAACGGTGATATTGTAGAAGTACAAACTATAAAAGACAAGAAACCGAATATAGTATGGCTGAAAAATGCAAAAACAACCCTTGCTAAAAAACAGATAAAATTATCACTTAAAAAATATGGCTATATACCTTCCGATACTCCGGAGAAAAATATTAAAAATATTGAAAAAATAGAAATAATAATAAAAGCTGAGAATCGAGTAGGCCTTCTAAAAGATGTCGCTTCTGTCTTCTCGGAATTTAGAGCCAATATAGAAAACACAAACTCAAGACAAGAAGGTGAATTTAAAATAATAAATCTCCTATTCACACCGAAGAATCATATTCAATTTGATAAGATAAAATCAAAACTTGAAAATATAAAGAAAGTGAGAGAAGTTACTTCCAGAATTAGATTGTAAAGTTATCTAAAGCGCTATCATTGTCAGTATCCACAGACTGAGAAAGAGCAGTTGGAAAATCTTCAATATTATTTAAGTTGCCGGAAGGATTATTATCTCTATTATTAGACTCAGAATATAACGCGCCATAGTTATCTGTATTAGTATTAGATGGCTCTTTATTCCCGAGCTTTAGGAGTAGCGCTTCAAACTCTTCCATTGAAAAAAAATTTATAACTATCTTGCCCTTTTCGCCTATCCTCTCAAGCTGAACTCTTGTCCCGAGCTCGTCAGAGAGCTTGTTTTCAATATTCTGAGTCTCAGGATCAATCGGGATATCTTGCTTCCTAACACGCTCTCTTGCTATCCCTCTGGCAATACTTTCCGCTTCTCTGACAGTCATCTTCCTCACTATTATCTCTTCAAACAGAGTCATCTGATCGTCAGGCCTGTCGGTAAGCATAAGAAGCGGGCGCGTATGACCTTCATTTATTTTACCCTCGCTTAACCCCATCAATATGATCTCCGGCAAGGCTAATATCCTGATACTATTTGATACGAATTCCCTGCTCTTGCTGACTTTAGCGGCCACCTCATGGTGCTTTAACTTAAACTCATCTACAAGTCTTTTAAAAGCTCTCGCCTTTTCAATAGGATTCAAATCCTCTCTTTGGAGATTCTCTATTATGGCAATCTCTAATTTAACCTTTGAGCTTTCATCGTTTCTTATAATAACAGGCACTTGGAAAAGACCTGCCTTTTTAGACGCCCTTAGCCTTCTTTCACCGGCTAAAAGTTCATATTCTACTCGAATGCCCGTATCCGTCTCAAACTCCTTTCTGGTGACGACTAACGGCTGTAGGATGCCATACTGACGAATAGACTCGGCAAGATCGCCAAGCTTCTCTTCATCAAACTCCCTTCTTGGTTGATACGGGTTGGGGTTGATCTTATCAACCTCTATCCAAAATATTGAATTGCTGTGTAGGTTAGACATAATTAAATCAATTATATCAAAAGTAATTATAAATTCAACTCACAAAATTCTCAGAAAAAATAAATTGATTTTTAAGGTAAAATTTGATATTATTTTCTAAGATTTCAATTGCCGCTGTGGCGAAATTGGCAGACCTGCCTGCCGGCAGGCAGGCGCGCAAATAAAACAACAATTATGTATTATACATATGCAATAAAAAGTGAGGTTAGAAACTATATTTATGTGGGGTTAACAAATAACCTTGATAGAAGAATCAAGCAGCATAACGATAAAAAAGAGAGGACTACGCGTGCTTATGCACCATTCAGAATTTTATTTATAGAAAAATTCACAACCAGAACAGATGCTAGGCAAAAAGAAAAATATCTAAAATCAGGCGCTGGTAAGGAATACTTAAAAACATTAATATATTAACATGCCGGAGTGGCGGAATTGGCATACGCGCACGACTCAAAATCGTGTGGATTTATTTCCATGAGGGTTCAAGTCCCTCCTCCGGCACAGACAAATAAAGCTCTTTAAAAAATATCACATCAATTAACCTGTACTAACAAGGAGGAAACAATGGTGACGATCAAAGTCTACGGGCACGAAGCGCCTGCTGGAGTCATAGAAGAGCTAGAATCTTTGATAAAAGAAGCAGGGATCAAATGCAAGGTGCATATCTTTGGCATACCTTCATTTTCAATGATTGAAGGCGAAAGACAGCCCCCCACGATAAAAATCATCAACTCGACATGGAACCATTTGGATGAGATAGCTAACGCTATCCACATCCTTACCAAGCCCCCAATCAATTATAAAGTTGAAAAAATAATAAATTTTCAACCGAAAGACACACTGCTTCGTTAAATACAAAAGATCACTTACGCACACGCCCCGGCAAGCTCTTTGCCGGGGCATTTTTATATACTTTTCACAAAAATTGCTAATTATGTTATCTTAAATTATCATTATGCTTAAGACTTATCACATCACAACTTTCGGATGTCAATCAAATCTTGCTGATTCTGAACGAATAGCCAGCGTTCTTGAAAATACCGGTCTTATAAAAACGGAAAACAAACAGAAAACCGATATTCTAGTCTTTAATACTTGCTCCGTCCGTCAAAAAGCCGAGGACAGGATATTCGGCTACAAAAAAGAGGTAGAAAAATTAAGAAATATAAATCGTAAATTGAAAATTGTCTTAACCGGCTGTATGATGCACTACAGCGACAAAGACCTCAAAAGACGCCTCCCTTTTGTAGACATCTTCATAGATATTAAGAATATCTCCACCCTCCCCAAACTCCTAAACATAAAGAATGTCAGACGTCGGACGTCTGACATTAAGAATGATTATCTGAATCTGGAGCCGAAATATACTTCTAAATTCTCCGCTAATATCCCAATCTCATACGGTTGCAATAATTTTTGCACATACTGCATAGTTCCCTATTCCAGAGACCGAGAATATTCAAGACCGGCTAATGACATCATAAACGAGGTAAAAAAATTAATTGGAAAAGAATACAAAGAGCTCTGGCTTCTGGGGCAAAATGTGAATTCTTATAACGATAAGGGTCTAAAGTTTCCCGATCTATTGCGAATGATAAATAATATTCCGGGCGACTTCTGGATACGATTTACTTCCCCTCACCCTAAAGACTTTTCAATCGATACGATAAAAGCAATGAAAGAATCCGAAAAATTCGCTCATTATATAAACCTGCCGGCGCAATCGGGAGACAATAAAATATTAAAAAAAATGAATAGGCCATATACTGCCAATCACTACAAAAAACTGGTTAAAAAAATAAGAAAAGCTATCCCTGATATTGCAATATCAACCGATATTATCGTCGGATTCCCCGGGGAAACAAAAGATCAATTCAAGAACACAAAAAACCTCTTCAAGAGTATCGGCTTTGACATGGCTTTTCTTTCTGAGTATTCGCCACGACCTGGCACTGCTGCGGCAATGATAATGAAAGACGATGTCCCTCATAAAGAAAAAGAGGATAGGAAAAATAAACTTAACAATATTCTTGCAAAAACCGCTCTTAAAAACAATAAAAAACTGAAAGGAAAGACAGTTCGTGTCCTTATAGACAGAAAAGATAAAGGCAGTTTTCGGGGAAGAACTGAAGGAAACAAACTTGTTGAAATAAAGCCGTCAGCAAAAATAAAAGTGGGAGAATTTAGGGATGTAATAATCACAGATATAGGACCATGGAAACTAAAAGGAGAAATAAAATAATAGTCATACTTGGTCCGACTGCCGTAGGTAAAAGCGATTTTGCCGTAAAAATTGCCGGAAAGATAAATGGCGAGATAATATCTGCAGACTCTCGCCAAATCTACACATCGCTTAATATTGGAACAGGTAAAATTAAGAGTAAAGAAATGAAAGGAATTCCACATCACCTTATGAGTATAATAAGTCCGAGAAAAGCTTTTTCCGTAGTTCAATATAAAAAGCTCGCTGATGAAGTAATGCAAAATATATTAGATAAAGATAAAATTCCTATAATTGTCGGCGGAACAGGATTATATATACAATCTATAGTTGATAATATCTCCATTCCAGAAGTGCCGCCAAATAAAACACTGCGTAAAAAACTTGAAACAAAAACAAACGAAGAACTTTTTAGGATATTAAAAAAAATGGATTCGCGCCGAGCCGAAGCGATTGATAAAAATAATCCTAGACGGCTTATCAGGGCTATTGAAATAGCAAAAATGCTCGGCAATGTCCCTGAATTTAAATCGTCACCAGATACTAATTATCAATTTTTGCAAATAGGACTAAATTTAGACAACGAAAAATTAAAACAAAGAATCGAAAAAAGGGTCAAGAAAATGCTGAAAGCAGGATTGCTAAAAGAGATAAAAAATGTACGACAAAAAGGCCTAAGCTGGAAAAAACTTTATGAAATGGGCTTTGAATACAAGTATCCGGCCCTCTTTATAAGAGGAAAAATCAGCAAAGACGAGATGCTCCAAAAAATGCTGACAGCAAACTATAAATATGCCAAACGACAAATGACATGGTTTAAAAGAGACAAGCGAATTAAATGGCTTACTGCCGAAGAAGGCAGGTTAAGAAAATCTGAAAAATTGATTAACGATTTTCTTCTTTGATTTTGCCAACTTCGGATGTTTTTGGCTTCATCGTTGGAAACAAAATAACTTCTTTTATATTTTGAACATCAGAAAAGAGCATCACCAGCCTATCTATGCCGACACCAACGCCTCCCGACGGAGGCATGCCATATTCCATCGCCTCAAGATAACCTTCATCGCTCGGAGAAACTTCCGCCTCTCCTTCTTTTCTTTTTCTATCTTGCTCTAAAAATCTTTCTTTTTGATCAAACGGGTCATTAAGCTCCGAAAAGGCATTTACTATCTCAATCCCGCCAACAACAAGTTGGAACCTGTCTATAAAAGAAGCGTCATTATCTTTCCTCTTAGCGAAAGGTGAAAACTCAGCCGGATAATCAATTATGAATGTAGGCTGGATAAGTTTCGGACGGCATATTTTCTTATAAATATTATCTATAATTTTCTCCTTTGCTTCGTGATTTTCTACCGTTATGCCGAATTGTTTTGCCTTAAGAGCTACATCGGCCAGGCTTAAAGAAGATGGGTTTACAATTAATGTATATTTTTTCAATAAATCAAAATAAGATATTACTGAGAATTTTTTTGAAAAATCTATAGTACTACCGCCGTATCCAATAGAAGATTTTTTAAATATATTTTTCACCAAAGCCCTAAACATTTTTTCAATAAAAGCGCGTTGGGCTTCGGCATTGGAATACGCCTCATAAAATTCAAGCATTGTAAACTCCGGATTATGAGTAGGAGATATGCCTTCATTTCTAAAATTTCTTCCTATCTCATAAACTTTTGAGAATCCGCCGACCAATAATTTCTTAAGATAAAGTTCAGGAGCTATTCTTAAGTATAGATCAATATCAAGCGCATTATGATGGGTTATAAAAGGTTCTGCAGTGGCTCCTCCGGCCAAAGGTTGAAGTATCGGCGTTTCCACCTCTAAATAGCCTTCTTTGTTTAACAAATTTCTAATTTCTGAAATAATTTTAAAACGAACAATAAAACGATTTCTAACATCAAGAGACATCAGTAAATCAAGGTATCTTTTTCTAAACCGCTCCTCTACGTCTGATAAACCATGCCATTTGTCAGGAAGAGGCCTCACTGACTTAGAAAGCATTTTCCACTCGGAAACCTTAAGCGTCTTTTCATTTTTCTTTGTTTTAAAAAGAGTCCCTTTCAACTCTACAAAATCGCCGATATCAACCGCGTCAATAAATAATCCATAGGAATCATCGCCAATTTCATCTTTTTTCAAATAAGCCTGCATTTTTACTCCATCGTCCAAAAAATCAAAAAAAGTTGACCCGCCGTGGCCCCTGATAGTCATAATTCTGCCTGCCATAAAAAACGATTTTTTCCTTTTGGACAGCTTGGAAAAATCATTAATAGCTTCCGATGTTGAATAATCCTTATTTGCTTCTATCGGATAAGGATTTACACCGGCATCTTTCAATATATTTAATTTATTAATTCTTTCGTTTCTTATCTCTTCAAATGAACTCATAAAAATTATTCTAACACAATCTATCAATATGACAAAGCGCGGAGCTGTGCCATATTTCTCTTATAAAATAGTCTAATCAGTAAGATATTCGGGTCTATTTTTTAACAGCCACTCTATTGACTGTCTTGCGACATAAAGCGCGCCGATAGTATTATCCCTGTCTCCTTTTTCCATCACAAGAGAAAATGCGATTTTAGGATTATCATAAGGAGCAAATCCTACAACCCATGAATTCACATACTTTGATCCTATCTCCGCTGTCCCTGTTTTTGCCCCAATCTTAACTCCATAAATATTTAAACCTTGCGCGGTACCCTTTGTTACCGCCATTCTCATCCCCTCTTTTACCACTTCAAAATACTCCTCCGGAATATTAAGCTTTTCAATATTATTAAATTTATCTGTTGAAATACCGCCGCAATTACCCTCGCATTTTTTTATCAAATGAGGATTTAAAAGATTACCCTCAGTGGCAATAGCAGAAACCATTTTTACCATTTGAGCAACCGTCACCTGAAAATCTCCCTGCCCGATAGAAGCATTGTAAGTATCTCCGATGCGCCATATATTATCTCTATCGGAAGACTTGGCTATTTTTTCTTCCGGACTTGGTACTAATCCGATACTCTCGTCTAAAAGATCAATCCCGACTGCCTTCCCCAACCCAAACATTTTTGAATAATATCCTATCTTTTCAATGCCCAATCCTTTCATCCCCTCAAAACCGCCTCCAATTTCATAAAAATAAACGTTTGATGAAACAGCTAAGGCTTTTCTCATATCCACAAAACCGTGAGCTTTCCAATCCGGAAAAACCGATACTAATTCAGGGAAAAATGGATTAGGAATAGAAATAGAGCCTGAACTGAAAATTTCTTTATCAGGCTCTATAATCCCTTCATTTAAGGCGGCTACTGACATAACGAGCTTCATAATAGAGCCTGGAGTATAAATGCCTGAAACAGCCCTATTAACAAAAGGATTCCTTTTATCCGCCAAATAAGAATTGATTTTTTCTTTAGGTTCGCCCTTGGATAAAATTTCAGAATCGTATTCCGGAAAACTCACAATAGATAATATTTCACCTGAACCAATATCCATAAAAATACCGGCTCCACCCGTAAAACCCTTGTCCAAAGACAGGCTTTCTATGTATTGATATAAATTATTTTGAAATTCAGCATCAATTGAAAGATAAATACTATCTCCGTCAACAGGCATCTTCTGGACGCTTTCCGACTTCACATTATTATGCGCGTCAATTTCAATTAATTTCAAACCGGCCTTTCCGCTTAAAATATTATTATAAATCTTTTCAATACCGGCCTTACCAATCATCTCTTTAGAATAAAGCATCTCTATATCATCAGTATCTCCTTTATTAGGATAACCTATATAACCGACAACATGAGAAAGACCGCCGCCAAAATACTTTCTTGAGTCTGTGTCATTCCAAGCAAGTTTCTGCCCGAATTTATCATAAATAACCCCTCTGCTAGAAAAAAGTCTGACTGATCTCAATCTGTTATTTTCGCTCAATATTGAGAAAGCCTCGCCTCTGGAAACTTCAACAGTCCAAAGTCTGATCATAAATAAAATTTCCACAACTATAAAGAAAATAATAAAAAAAGAAAAAATTTTTTTATTTATCGGCTTTTCTATCCTGCCCTCAAGCTGGTCAATCTCAAATCTAGGGATATTTTTTGAATCCAGAAAAATCTCATCAGGATCTATCTCAAAATTTTTCCTTGATACAAATGAATTTCCCAATCCGGGCTTGACGCTCTTTTGATGATTGTTTAAATATTTTTTTTTCACTGGCATACTAATTATTTATAGAAAGACAAATGTTTTTTAAATTTATCTATCATCAGAAAAATTGTCAGAAGAGATATCGTAAAAATCCAATTATTTAAACCAAAAAGAAAAGCAAGATTTGACGGGCCGCTTAATGAATCTATTAAAACACCAAAAATAATCGCTTCCCAAAAATGCTGAAAAATAAAAGCGGAAAAAATAACCAATATGACCGGCAGCCACCACCATGGCGATAAAAATATGCTTGATAGAATAATTATATTAAAGATGATTCGCCTCAACATCTTTTTATTTTAACAGATTATCTCTTAAAAAAGAAAAAGGCCGCAAATGGAGCAATGAGCCACCAGAAAAATAAATTGCCTGAAGAAAAAAGATATTTTGAAATATCTGAAAATTCATAGAGAAAATCCGCCTTGAAAAAATGTAAAAGAAAGCTCACTATAAGGCCGACGCCTAAAATAGTAAATATGATTGCCTCATACCATTTGGCCTTAGAAAAACTGCTCTCTGAAATGCCTATTTTTACCAGCAATACATAAAAAATAACTACAAATATGACGAATATGCCCAATCTGTAAAAAAGAGCTTGTGTTGAATCAAAACTGTCTAAAACAGTAAATTTTAAATAAGGAAAATTTAAAAAGATAAAAATGGATATATATAAAGACATAAAGAGAGCGATGATTTTCCCTTTTTTAAAATACATCGTGTAAAACAGCATTGAAACAAAAAGAAAAGAGTATAACAAAACTTCCCAAGAAGGATTTGTTAAGATGGAATCTAATTGAGCAAGTAACGGCATATTTATTTTATCTATATCCCTTCTTTTTGCAGGTCTTCTATAAGAGATTTCGCTTTTTTAGAAAGATTTTTGGGAGTTTTAACGATAACCTTGATTAAAAGATCGCCCCTTTTTTTATTATCATAAAAAGCTCCATACCCGCGCGCTCGTAAAACTTCACCGGAATCAATCCCTTTTGGAATATTCACCTTTATAAGGCCGTCTAATGTATTTATATCTCTCTTAACGCCTATAATAGCTTCGGAAAACTTAATATCAAGATTCATCAATAAATTATTCCCTTCTCTTTTAAAAATTTTATGAGACAATATATGAATCTTTACATAAAGATCGCCTGACGCTCCATGAGAGACAGCCTCGCCTGCGCCTGGAAGTTTTATCATTTCTCCATTTTGAATCCCCTTAGGGATAGTTATGGTTATTTCTCCGCTCTTCTTTAATACTCCCGCACCATGACAAGTAGAACATTTTTTATCGGGAATTTTACCTTTACCATTGCATTCTTCGCATTCTCTTACGCTTGCGAAAGTCCCAAAAATAGATTTCTTAGTCTCTCTTACCCTGCCTTGCCCGCGACAAATAGGACATTCTTTCATGCCTGAACCGGGCTCTCCTCCGCTTCCACTGCACTTATCGCAAGTGGCAAGTTTATTTAAAAGCACTTTCCTTTCTGCTCCAAAAATTGATTCTTCAAAAGAAAGCTCAAGATCAATTGATATGTCGCGTCCGCGCCGCGCGCCTCTTCCGTATCCTGCATTAAAACCGCCAAAGATATCTTCAAAAATATCTCCAAAATCAAAACCGGCTGCGCCGCCATCAGCGGAAAACCCCCCAAAATCAAAACCCTCAAATCCACCATTTGCTCCGCCTGCCCCACTGGCGCCGTCAAAAACCCGTCCGTATCTATCGTACTCGGAACGCTTTTTATCATCTGTCAGCACATGATAGGCCTCATTAATCTCTTTAAAAGCGGCCTCATCACCGCCCTTTTTGTCAGGATGATGTTTATGAGCAAGCTTTCTAAACGCTTTTTTAATTTCTTCTTTAGAAGCGTTTTTAGGTACTCCAAGGGCGTCGTAGTAATTTTTCATACTGAATAAAAGGTCTTAGCCTTATTTGTATATATTATAGATTTTATTCCTTTTTGTCACCTTCACCCGGAGCCGGCTTGTCATCATCCATTTCCGCATCACGAATATTCTCATCGCCAGACGAAGGATTATTTCCTTGTCCTTCTCTATTTCCACCTTCAGCGGATTTATACATACTTTGTCCTATCTTTTGAATTTCTGCGGATAATTCCTCTGTAGCCTTTTTAATCTCTGCCGCATTGTCACCATCTTTTACTTTATTAAGATTGATTATCTTTTCTTCTACGGCTTTTTTAACATCTTCCGGCAATTTATCGCCAGCATCGCGGAGCGCCTTCTCCGCAGTATACACCAGCGCGCTAGCGTTATTATTAACATCTATCATCTCTTTTTTCTTTTCATCTTCTTCACGATGAAGTTCAGCGTCTTTCTTCATCTTTTCTACCTCTTCTTTAGAGAGGCCTCCTGAGGCCTCTATCCTGACAGATTGTTCTTTACCGCTTGCCTTATCGCGAGCCTTAACATTGAGAATACCATTTGCGTCTATATCAAAAGAAACTTCAACCTGTGGAACCCCGCGAGGAGAAGGCGGGATACCATCTAATATAAAGCGACCCAATGACTTATTATCCGATGCCATCTGCCTGTCGCCTTGAAGAATGTGAATCTCAACAGAAGTCTGATTATCAGCCGCCGTTGAAAAAGTTTGAGATTTTGAAGTCGGAATTGTCGTATTTTTCTCAATAAGTTTCGTTGACACGCCGCCAAGAGTTTCTATGCCCAAAGAAAGCGGTATAACATCAAGCAAAAGAATATCTTTAACATCCCCCTGCAGTATTCCAGCCTGAATAGCCGCGCCGGCAGCCACAACTTCATCCGGATTGATTGACCTATTTGGCTCTCTTCCGAATAACTTTTTAACTGATTCTATAATAATCGGCATCCTGGTCTGACCACCAACCAATACGACTTCGTTTATATCCTCAATCTTAAAACCGGAAGCATCAATCGCTCTTTTTGTTATAACCATAGCCCTATCTACATATTCAGAAGCCAATTCTTCAAGCTTTGACCTGCTGAGTTTTATCAGTAAATGCTTAGGTCCGCTTGCGTCAGAAGTTATAAAAGGAATATTTATTTCAGATTCAATAGTGGAAGACAATTCATGTTTTGCTTTTTCGGAAGCCTCTTTTAACCGCTGAAGAGCAAGAACGTCGTTTCTTACGTCTATCCCTGACTCTTTTTTAAATTCTTCGGCAACCCAATTTACAATCTTCAAATCAATATCTTCCCCGCCCATATGACTGTCGCCGTCAGTTGATTTAACCTCTATCACATCATCGCCGACTTCCAATATTGATATATCAAATGTACCTCCGCCAAAATCAAAAACCGCAATCTTTTCATCTTTCTTTTTGTTAAAACCGTAAGCTAAGGCCGCGGCCGTAGGTTCATTTATAATCCTCCTTACTTTAAATCCGGCTATCTCGCCAGCATCCTTAGTCGCTTTTCTTTGCGAGTCGTTAAAATATGCAGGGACAGTAATAACAACTTCCTCAATTTTTTCACCAAGCTTAGTCTGAGCGTCCTGCTTCAGCTTCTGCAGAATCATTGCGGATATTTCCTCCGGGCGAGAAGTTTTATCAGCCATTTTTATCTTAATGCTTCCGTCTGAAGACTCTTCTATTTTATACGGTATCAAACCTCTGTCTTTCTGTATCTCCGGATCAGAAAATTTATGCCCTATCAGTCTTTTAACTCCAAATATCGTATTTTCCGGATTAGTAACCGCTTGACGCTTAGCAAGAAGACCCACCAATCGATCGCCTGTTTTACTAACAGCCACTATTGATGGCGTAGTTCTATTCCCTTCGCTATTCTCAAGAATTCTCGGTTCTCCGCCTTCCATTACAGCCATGGCTGAATTAGTTGTCCCTAGATCTATACCTAAAATTTTTGTCATAATAATTTTAATTTAATTAACCTTTTTATAAATCCCTATTTTCACCTGGGAAGGTCTTACAACTTTTCCTCCTAGCCTATATCCTCGTTGTAACTCCTCTAAAATAATATGATCTTTTTCTTCACTGTCAACATCTATACTCCCGATTGCCCTATGTTCTTCCGGATTAAATTTTTTACCATCTGACTCTATAATGTCCAAACCATGAGATTCCAAAACGCTTATCAATTGGGCATATATGTGCTCAATCCCCTGGCGCCAGCCCTTAGGCAATCCTTCCCAAGCGTCTTTATTGGCAAAAGCCATTTCAAAATTATCAGTAACTGTCAAAAAATCAACGAGAACAGCCTCTTTAAAAATTGCTTCCATTTTTTTTCTATTATCAATTTCTTCCTTTTTAAAATTGATAAAGTCCGCCTTAGCTCTCTGCCAGCCTTCAAGATATTCTTGTCTTTCTTTCTCGCATTGACTCAGTTTTAAATTAAGCTCTTTGGCGATATCTGACGAAGAAGAGCTTTCGTCTTGAGCGATTATATCATCGTCTATATTGTTATTTTTTTCATCTTTTTCCATATTTATTATTATTTTATCATTATATCAATAGTAAAAATGAAAACAATGCCTGCAAAAAACAGCTTATATAAGATATTTAAATAAATCTTGCAATAAATTAGCAAACGATAATCTTTATTATCGGCAAACGATAATCTTTATTATCGTTTGCTCCATTGAGGCGACTTTCTTGCCTTTTTAAGCCCAAATTTACGTCTTTCTTTCACTCTGGGGTCACGCTTTAGAAATGTAGCTTTCTTTAATCTCTTTCTAAACTCAAGATTAAACTCAACTAAAGCCCTAGCGAGCGCGTGCCTTAGAGCTTCAGCTTGGCCTTGTATACCACCTCCCGTAATCTTTGCCGTAACTTTAAAACGATCATCTGCTTTCATTATATCAAGAGAACTTATTGCCGTCTTCTGCAATTTATCTGTAGGAAAATAATCTTTCAAGCTTTTGCCATTTATAGTAACATCTGACTTATCCTTACCCTTATTAAAAAGACGCACTCTAGCAACAGCTGATTTTCTTCTTCCCACGGCCTCATAATATGACCCCTTGGGAATATCTTTAGTCTTAGTATCAACAATATTCTCTGTTTTTTCTATTATTTTATCTGTAGGCATATTAATCTTTTATATTTAAATTTTTCATCATTAATTTATTCAATTTATTTTTAGGAAGCATATTTTTAACCGCTATTTTTAGAGCTTCACCCATTCCCAATCGCTCTATAAGCTTTTCTAAAGTTTCAAAACTTTGAGAACCCGGGTATCCGGAATAATTTACATATTTTTTCTGCTTTAGTTTTTTTAACGGCACATTTAAAGCCGATGCATTTAACACCGTTAGTTTTACGGGAGCAACTTTATTAGCCTCGTAATCAGGCGACGTCTTACCGTTAAGTATTTTTGCCGCCTCTGAAGCAACCCTGCCTAAAGACCTGCCCTTTGCATCAATTGTATATTCCTTTTCCATAATTAAATAAAATTAAACAAACTCTATTATTGCCATAGGACTCGCGTCGCCATTACGGCTTCCAAGTTTTATAATCCTTGTATATCCTCCTTTTCTGTCTTTATATTTCGGCGCTATTTCATTAAAAAGTTTTTTTGTATTTTCCTCTCCGATTTCGGCAATAATAATCCTGCGAGAAGCAAGACTGCCTGTTCTCGCTTTAGTAACCATTTTTTCAACAATAGGCCTTAATTCTCTGGCTTTAGCCTCTGTGGTCTTTATCTTCTCATGCTCAATAAAATTCTTAGTCAAAAGACGCACGAGCGCTTTCCTCTGATTTCTAACTCTGCCAAATTTTCTCCCTTTTTTTAAATGATTCATAATTCCATTATTCCTTCAAAGTAAGCCCTAAATTTCCCAAAGCGCGCCTAATCTCCTGAACGCCTTTTTTTCCCAAATTATCAATAGCTAAAAGATCTTCTTCTTTTTTCCTTGCCAATCCTCCAACTGTCCTAATACTTGCTTCTGAAAGAGATTTTAACGTTCTTGAAGACAGGTTAAGATCTTCTATCCTTGTCTTAAGATAATCTTCTTCCGTAGAACCGGAAATGTCCTCTTGTTCTTCTTTACCTGGCATTTCTTTTAGAATATCTTCAGTAAAATGCTCCTCCTCAAAACCAACGATTGCTTTAAGCTGTTTAATAAGTATTTCTATAGATTTCTCAAGGGCCTCTCTTGGCGAGATGGTGCCGTCAGATTCTATGATAAAGCGCAATCTATTATAATCAGTTCTATCGCCAACACGCATATTTTCCACTTCATAATTAACTCTTCTGATAGGCGTAAAAGCCGCGTCAAGGACAATTGTTCCAACTTCAACTTTATCTTTCCTTAACACCTCCCTTGGAATATAACCCAATCCTTTCTCAATAGTCAACTCTGCTTCAAACTTGGAATTTTTATCTGTAAGTGTGGCAATATGGACGCCCTTGCTTACAATCTCAATCTGGCCTGATGTCTTAATATCGGCATCTGTCACATCTTTCACTCCGTTTACAGATATAGTGATTTTTTGCGGTTCATCGGTAAGCATCTTGAATTTCACTTGTCGTAAATTTAAAAGTATCATTATCACATCTTCTTTCACTCCCGGTAAAACCGAAAATTCATGAGGAGCTCCCTCAATCTTAACAGTAGTAATAGCGCTGCCGGGCAAAGAAGACAGAATGGCCCTCCTTAGAGAGTTTCCCAATGTATGCCCATAACCGGCGTAGAGGCCATCTATTTCATAAACACCTTTTGTCGCCTCTTCCGAAACAACTCTTGGCTTTGATGGTAAAATTATTGAATAGTCCATATTGTTTAATTATTATTTATAAAATTAACGTGAATAAAGCTCAATAATAGAATTAAAATTAAACCTAGTATCGTCTGAAACTGCATCAGCGATGACGGTCGCTTCTTTTTTATCTTTATCAACTGATAACCATAAAGGCGCTTCAAATTTTTTCCATCTATCACTCAAACTGCCAAAAATACCTTTTGTAGCGCTCCCGCTCCTAATACCTATTTTATCTCCTATTTTTACCTTGTAAGACGGTATATTATTTCTTCTGCCATTAACAGTTATATGCCCATGAGAAACAAGCTGTCTTGAACTTGCCCTATTTGAAGCAAGACCAAGCCTATAAACAACATTATCAAGTCTAGACTCAAGCAATTTTACAAGTTCCAGAGATGCGACACCTTTTTTCTTTGACGCTTCCTTCACGTAATTTACAAATTGGCGCTCTCTTAATCCATAAGAGAATTTTACTATTTGTTTATCTCTTAACTGAGTGCCATACTCGGAAGACCCTCTTCTCCCTTTTCTTTTTCCTCCGCTTTTTCCAAGTGCGCCCGGAGCATAAGGCTTAGTTGTCATTGCGCACTTAGGCGTAACACACCTTTCTCCTTTAAGAAAAAGTTTTGCTCCGGCCCTTCTGCAAGTTTTACATTGTGAATTTTCCATAAATAAAATTATTATACTCTCCTTGGCTTTTTGGCTTTAGGTCCATTATGAGGAACAGGTGTTGTGTCCAAGATAGAATTTATCTCAATTCCCCTTGATGCAAAAGTTCTTATTGCAGAATCTCTGCCGGCGCCCACTCCTCTCACTATGACATCAGCCTCCTTTAATCCAATGATTGAAGCCTTATCAGCGACAACTTCGGCAACTTTAGAAGCGGCAAACGGCGTACCCTTCTTCGCTCCCTTAAATCCTAAAGAGCCGCTTGAAGACCATATCAATACTCCGCCGCTGTCATCTGAAACAGATACTAAGGTGTTATTATAAGTTGATAAAATATTAATTATGCCTTTTGATATCTTCTTTTTAGGAATATTAGCCATAGCCCTGGCTTTAAGCCCGCTATCCACAGCTCCTCCCTTTTTTTTAATTATACGTTTTTTTCCCATATCATTAATAATGATTATTTCTTATCAACTTTTGTTCTTCCTGATCCCATTGTCTTTCTTACATTTCCTCTTCTGGTCCTTGAATTAGTTTTCGTCCTTTGGCCTCTTGAAGGCAGCGATTTCATATGCCTTGCGCCTCTGTAGCATTTTATCTCTTTAAGTCTTTTAATATTCTCAGCAATTTCTTTCTTCAAATCTCCCTCTGAAACATAATCCTCAGCAAGTGTTCTGACTTTCTTCTCCTCTTCCGGCGTAAGGTCGCCGGCAAGCTTGTCTTTAGGCACACCCGCTTCTTTTAATATTCTTGTTGACCTAAAACGCCCAATACCATAGATGGCTGTAAGCGCTATCTCCAAATGTTTTTTCTCCGGAATATTTATACCCTTTATTCTCATATATTTATCCTTGTCGTTGTTTATGTTTAGGATTTTTCTTGCAAATAATATAAACCCTGCCTTTTCGTCTGGTCATTTTGCAATCTTTACATATTTTTTTAGTTGCGGCGCGGATTTTCATAATAAAAAATAATATATCTGTAGATATATATTAACTTTTCTTAAAATCTTTTTTTAATTCTCCCTTTTGTGTCTGTCGGTGAATTCATCTCTATTCCGACGCTATCACCAACCAAGACCTTAATACGATGTATGCGCATTTTGCCTGAGAGATAAGCTATTATTTCTCTGCCGTCCTCAAGACGGATACGAAATGTAGCGTTTGGCAAAGCCTCTATAGCTGTCCCTCGGACCAATTGATCTTGTTCTTTATTTTCTGTCATTTAATTACAATAGAGTATAATATATCAGACATTATATAGATTAGTCAAGCTTTTTATCAAGCAACAGTATTATAATTCTTCATTTATGATTAAAATCTTCAAAATTGGCTATTCTAATAGCCAATTTATTGATAAAATATGGCTTATTTTAAACTTATAATTCTGATTTAAGGATTTCTTCATATTTCACCTTGGAATCATATTTTGGAACGAATTTCCACCAAGAAGGATGAAATATTATGTCAGCTGTTTCTATAGGGTAATTTTTTAAAAATGATTGTATATTATTCCCATTCTTGATTAAAAAGTCTTTTTTAAGATTTTCTTCATCTATATTCCACACAAAGTGTCCTATGCCTTTTATATTAAAGACTATTCTTTCATTATCTTTATCTCTTTCAGATAGAGACACTGACATATCTTTTAAATTTGAAACTCTTAGAGGAGCGCCGCTTTCTATATATTTAGAAATAAGCGCATTAGACAAATCCGTCTCCCTCGGCAAGAAAACCTTAAGAGAGCCGATTTCTTTAAAAGAAAAATTCTCCGCTTCGTCTCCTGCTTTAAAATTATCATCCTTCAATTTAAAATCCAGCATAACCAAATCATCATAATACAAAAATCCGTTTGGAATACTCATTTTCGCTTTTTTAATAAGAGAATCTTTTATTTCGTCTCTTAATGTATTTTTCACAGAAGTAATGTCATCATCAGAAATAACTCTTAATTTACCGATAAAACCGCCGGAAATTTCTGTCTTTGATCTTGCATAAAATTTTTCATACCTGGCATCGCCCTTAAACCCGGGAATTGTAAAATCACTAAGACCTATATTATATTCTTCACCGGGAATATCGGCATATACGACAGCTTCAATAGAACTAGGGACTATATTCCCGTCTATAATTTTAGCCCCCGGAACTATAATCTGATTGTCTATCCTGTAAATTTTCCCGTCAGATGAAGAAAAACGAGTTCTCCTGACAAGCGTCTGGGGCGCGGAACTATATGCATTATAGATAATAATCTGCCCGCTCGCTTTTCTTTCTAATTCCTTAATGCCGGTTGATTCAACAGATTTCTCTCTTTCTTCGCTTATCTCCATAAGCTCAAAATATATATTCTGCCCGCCTTGAGACCTTGAAGCGCCTTGCGCTGTCCCTATAAATGCCTCTAAACTGGTATCTAAATTTATAAATTCCTGTTTTGGAGTAACAGCAAGCGTAACCCATGAAAAACTTTTCAATATGAAAATAAAGGCAAATATAAAAAATAGCGCGATTGCAAATTTATAAGATAATTTAAACTTTGAAATAAAAGATCGCCTATTTGCCGCTGTCTCGCTTATCGTGTCTCTCTTAAGATAAGACTGTTTTTGAGGTTCAGGACGAATTTCGGGCGCTTTTTTTTCTTCTGCTATAATCTGTCTTTTTCTTTTCCTGACTATCATATCCTGCATTATTTTTTTTGCCATATTATTTAATTATTATTTAATTTTATTATATTATAAAAATCTTTCCGCAAAAAGCGCCTCAAGGACAAGAAACATATCTTTTTCTTCTTTAAGTCCCGAAGGAAGCTCGAAAGATTTATCCAAAGATTCGTGAGATATTCTTTTAATATTAAAAGGCTTGCCAAGGATTGAAAACCTGGAAAAGAAATCGTCTTTTATGCAAGATGAAAATTCCTCAACTATTTTATCGTTTCCCACTAAAAATAAATTCTGAGGCAATGGCGATGTTTCGGCTATTTCTTCTACCGCCGTCTTTAGAACATCACACCACTCATCTTTTGCCTCAGTCATAGCTTTTGAAATTTTCTTTGTTGCGCTTTCTTCCGAATGTCCTCTCTCAATACGAGATAAGACAGATGCAGTCTCTCTAATAAGCGTATTCAACGCCTTGCCTATCTTCCTTAAAACAAAATTTTTTCCCAAAGGGAAAGAAACTGTCTCTTGAAGAACACCCCTCTTAACCAAAGAGATATCCGTAACCTCGCCGGCGATATCAACAAATATAAAACCTTCTCTATTGTCGGTCAAACCTTTCAATATATTAAATATCACAAAAGGGAAAGTACTGAAGATTATAGGCGAACCGGCAAAACTCTCATTTACTATATCCTCTATTTTCTCTTTCACCTTTGCCTTACCCATACTCATATAAACATACAGGTCAAGCTGCCGCGCTTTCTTGCCAAGAGGATTCAGCGTATCATAGCCGTTTAAAACAGATTTCATAACATTGTGCCCAAATGGATCCACCTCACCGCTTAGAGAAGAAGAACCAAGCTCCTTAACGTATGTTTTTTTAAATATTTCCGTCTCTTCTCTTATCAAATCGTCTAATAATTTTTTATTAATCTCAAAAGGCTTTTCCCTGCTGACTTTTATTATTCGCGTTTGAGATACATACAAAAGAGAACTTAAAATACAAAATATAAAATCCGGCGCCTCGCGAGTTTTACTCCTTAAAGATTGAACTGTCTTTCTAAAAGCTTCTTCCATCGCCCGGTGAAATAGATGATTGTCAATGTCTTCTTTAAACTTGATGTCGGACCTAGCACTGACTAAAATTTCAATTCCATTTTTACGGCTATCGCGAACTAAAAGACCGCCGATAGATCCGCTACCTATATCAAAGACTGCGAATATTTTTTCCTTTTTGCCAAACAGAAACATTTGCTTTAATTTTAACACAAATACAATAAAAAAAGCCCCCAATCCTGTGGACTGGGGGCTACGTTCACTGTTAGGGTGGCCTTGATGAGAATTTCCTTCCCATCTCTGAGACCTCCTTTCTAAATAATTTCAAATTTCATCACAAAAGAGCTCGATCAGCCCGGCATTGTCCTTAGAAGGGCGTCATATACGCGGGCATGGCGTCGCCGACGGTGATGGTCTTCCCAATGGTCATCTTGTGGCCCTCGCGATCGGGGACGGGGGCTTTCTGGACTTTGAAACCCACTGACTTTCCTGGTATTCTTCCCATGTTTCCTCCTTTCTGGCTCCATTGAGCCTTATTTTTGGCCGTTATTGGCCTTTCCCCTGAACAGAAGCCACTGCGAAACAATGACCCTTTTCCATTCAGAGAAATCACAAGGAAATTAACTATCTTTCTCTATTATATATATCTATTCTTTTTTGTCAATCACACACTTCCTGAATTCAACCTTGAAGTGCAACACTCCATACTTCTAATGGGGTCTTCCAGTCGAGGCGTTTCCTCGGACGATTGTTAATTTCACTTTCAACATA